>JAFNGF010000222.1:0-11134 GCA_017885385.1 Planctomycetota bacterium | reverse complement strand
GCTGATGCGTTCGCCGCGACGGCTCTGGAAGCATTGGAAGCGGCTTCAAATGAAACCCCGGTGAACGGGCCTGATCGTAGAACCATAAACCGCCGCAAAAGAAGACGCACGCTTGTGCCACAGCCTCAGCAGCAAGAACTCCGCCCAGAAAGCCTCCTGGCGGTCAGCGAATAAAACGACCATTTGCCCGATGCTGGATGCTCGAATGACGGCGGTTGCTAAACTGCCGATTGGCAAGCTGCTTGGTCCTGGATGGTTGATGCTTGATACCTGCTGCTCGATTTACCAGATAAGGACATTTCTTTAATTTGCCGTTGGGCGAGCAAGACAACGTCAGACTACCATCGTGAAAACTGCACACGGTCCTGCTCCTTCGCAGGCGGCGTGCGGGCAATTTCCAATGCCCGGCACGACCGTTGTACCGTACTCTTGGGGTCAGACTAAAATTAAAACTCGCAGATAAATCTGCGGCATGAATGGGAACCCCCCCACACGAGCTGAAGGCAATCATGAGCCAAAAACTGTTACCCATGTCGCCGGTTTATTCTGTAACCCATCTTACCAGTTTGTACCATAGAAACTGCCAGATGAATCTGGGGGCTAAATATCCGTCGCCGTCTCGGCGACGGCTAAACGACCTCAATATAAGATTCTTGGCCGCGCTCAGAATGACAAAGAGCGTCTTTCTGCAGTTTATATTCTACACTATCGACGAGGGTCTGCCAGGAAGCCGTCCGCATAACAGCCGATGAAACCTGTAAGCTCCTGCAAATAAAAGGCTGAAGCATTTTGCACCTGAAATCACAGAGTCCTTTACTATTAAACACTTACGCATTGTAAGGCCCAACAGGCCAACACACGCTTAGTATCCCACATTGGTTTTCAGGCATCTGTGATCTGCTCTAATATTTTAGAGATTTGTTCTTTAAGTGCCGGCAAGTCTTTTTGAATTACCTCCCATAATCGTTCCAATTTAACGCCAAAGTACTCGTGTATTAGCTTGTCTCTCATGCCGGCAATTGTCTTCCAGGGTATCTTGGGATAGGTTGCCCTTAAGTCAGGACTTATATTTTTGGCCGCCTCCCCAATGATCTCTAATGCCCTTATAACTGCGTACTGTTTTTCCTTGTTTTCAAAGAACTGCTGTTTTGAAACACCTTTAATAAATCTTTCTATATCAGATATAGAATCATATATATGTTGAAGATAGGGTCTATTTCTTTTCATAGATGACCCTCATTTCTTTTTTTACATAATCCATTATATATGGGCTTATAGTGTCATACTCGCCGAGGTCAACCTTTCTTCTAAAGAGTTTTCTTAATTTCCCCTCCAATTCAATAAGGTCAAAGAGCGACTTACCAGCCCCTTTTTTGAACTTGATCGCTATATCAATATCACTGTTTTTTCTCTCTTCTTGTCTGACAAAAGAGCCGAATATAGCCATAAAAACTACGTCATTTTCCTGGCATATTCTTAGTAACTGCTCTTTTAGACCCTGTTTCCTTAATTGAGGTGGTATGTTCCTGACCCGAATCATCCCTTTTCACTCCTTCATCTCTCGGAAGATTAGGAGAGCCCCCGCGTTAGAAACGTGGGGTAAATAGCAGAATCATTGCTTATCTTTTTGTAGTTTGTATTCGACGGAGTCGACCAGGGCCTGCCAGGAGGCTTCAATGATGTTCTCCGAGCAGCCGACCGTGCCCCAGATAGAATTCTTGTCCCGCGACTCAATTATTACCCGCACACGAGCAGCGGTGCCGGCTCCGGCGTTAACCACCCTCACCTTGTAATCAATCAAATGAATATCTTTGATGCCGGGATAGAAATTCTCCAGCGATTTCCGCAAAGCAGCATCAAGGGCATTGACCGGGCCATCGCCTTCACCCACAACGTGCTCAATTTTGTCGCCAACTTTGAGCTTGACCGTAGCCTCGGTGACAAGGTCACCTGTAGCCCGTTTTTCAACAGTCGTATTGTATTTTATAAGCTCGAAAGACGGCTTGTATGTGCCCATAACCTTCTTGACCAGCAGGTCAAAGCTGGCATTGGCCGCCTCGAACTGATAGCCTTCGTTCTCAAGCTCGCGGACACGCCGAAGTATCTTCTCGGCCAGTTTCTTATCCTGAGCAACGTTTGCCTTTTCCAGCTCAGCCAAGACGTTGGACTTGCCGCTCAGCTCGGATATGAGGAACCGGCGTTCATTGCCCACAAGCTCAGGGGCGATATGCTCGTATGTGCGTTTATTTTTGCGAAGGGCGTCCACATGCAGCCCCCCCTTGTGCGCAAAGGCGCTCTCGCCGACATACGGCATATTCGCAACCGGCGTCAGATTGCTTATCTCAAATATGAACCGTGATACCTCTGTTAATGCCTTGATTTTTTCCGAACTAAGCACATCAAAGCCCATCTTGAACGCAAGGTTAGGTATGACCGTGCACAGATTGGCATTGCCGCATCGCTCACCGAGCCCGTTTATCGTTCCCTGAACATGACGGGCGCCGGCTCGAACGGCGGCCAGACAATTGGCTGTGGCACAGTCGGTATCATTATGGGTGTGAATGCCAATTACAATGCTTCCAAACCGGTCGTAGACGACCTTTGTAATTGCGTACACATCTTCGGGCAAGGAGCCGCCGTTAGTGTCACAAAGCACCAGGACGTCAGCGCCAGCTTCTGCTGCGGCTTGCAGAACCTTAATCGCATACTCCGGATTATTCTTGTAGCCGTCATAAAAATGCTCGGCGTCAAAGATTGTCTCTATGCCGCGACTTTTCAGATACCGGACGGACTCGGCACAGATAGCCAAGTTGTCATCCAACGAGCAGCCGAGCACCTCGGTGACGTGCATGTCCCAGCTTTTGCCGACCAACGTGCCGGCGGCGGTCTTGCAGGCAAGTATTGTATTGAGCGAAATATCGTCTGTAACTTTGGCGTCGGCCCGGCGAGTGCTGCCGAACGCCACGACTTTTGAGCTCTTCAAACCGAAATTCGCTACTTGCTGAAAGAACTGCATTTCTTTGGGGTTGGAAGCGGCGTATCCACCCTCAATGTAGTCCAGGCCAAAGTCGTCAAGATACCTTGCGATGGCAAGCTTGTCTTCCAAAGAGAAGCTGACGCCCTCGGCCTGCATGCCATCGCGAAGAGTCGTATCGTAAAGAGCTATCTTTCCCACAGTCGATCCCGTATTTTGGTCATAGATTCTGACCATTACAAGCTACGCTACCTGATGTATTTGTGAAGTTCCACAAAAATCCTACCTCCGTGCACGCTAAGTGTAAAGTGCAAAAGCTTAGACAAAATCGGTAGACAGGAAGCACCGGCCAAGCGTGCAGAGATATTCAATCAACAAGAACCGCTCTCGGCGGCCGGAAACGCCAGAATCGCGATAGCCTGCCGGCTCGCAGGCCGAAGGTCGCGGGCGCGTCCGGCGGCTTTGCGAGCCCCAAGAGGGCACAAAAGCAAGCAGCAAAAAACAAGCGAAAATCAGTTGTACGCCTATTGCCTGTTTGTCGCCTGGTAAATATAATATTGGGTTTATGTTGATTCTTGCCGGATACGTAACATATTTCGTTGAGCTGACATGATCCTAACACAGATACTACAGCCTGCGTGCATCAAAGCACCGCTGCAAGGCAAAGACAAAAACGCCGTGATATCGGAGCTGATCGACCTGCTGGACGCCAACGGATTGCTGCTTGACAAGAACGCTGCTTGCGAGGCGGTTTTCACGCGTGAGCGAACTCACAGCACGGGAATCGGCTCCGGCATCGCTATCCCTCATGGCAAATGCACGGGCGTCCACGAGCTTGTTATGGCGCTTGGGATCACCCACGAGCCGATTGACTTTGAAAGCGTCGATGGAAAGCCGGTAACAATTGTCATTCTACTCGTCTCGCCCGCCGACCGGAGCGGGCCACATATACAAGCTCTGGCCAAAATAAGCAGATTGATGCTGGATGAACAATTCAGGCGGAGCCTCGAAAACGCCAGGACTGCCGACGAAGTGTATGAGCTGCTGAGCCGCAAAGAAAATCAGTAATCCCCGGCCTGGTCTGCTGCCGGGCGCACTTAGCATATACTATGCGATCTGATTCGCCCTTGCCGGATTATGTACCCTGCTTTGCAGGCACGGCTTCCCACAGGATCAAGCTCAGCTCATAGGGGTTGGCCAGATCAGGATGCCGGGGCAGGACTCTTACCGCGACGCCGTGACGTCCTGTTGCTTTGCAGGACATCAAGCCGGCAAACCAATGTTCGCCGTCCTGTCCGGCTGTTTGTGCGTGATCCAATTTAAGAGCCGAGCCATCGGTAATATTTCCATGGCTATCGACAGGACCGTGGTAAAGCTCTACTGAGACATCGCCCGGCCCGATATTGCCGAGCTTGACCAGCGCGCTAACGCTGATCTCTGAGCCGACTTTAAGCCTGGGCTGCTTAGGGTTGAGCGGCTCATAGCCCTGGCCGTTTTTGACTTCTATTTTTACATCTTTGACTGCAAGCTCAGGCCAGGCCTTTTTCACATTGGCTTTCCAGCTCGCAAACTCCTTGGCCTTAGCCATAGCATCGCAGGTTAGATACTGCTGCCTGGCCGCAGCCGGATTGTAGAACCTTCGCGTATACTCAGCGACCATTCTGTGCGTGTTGAAACGAGGTGCAATCCACTCAATGGAATTCTTTATCCGGCGTATCCACGCCCGCGGTAAATTGTCGGCGCAGCGGGTATAGTACAGAGGGACAATCTCATTTTCCAGCATGTTGTAAAGGGCGTGTGACTCCACCTGATCCTGATAATCGTGGTCGTCATAACTTTCGCCGGCCCCGATAGCCCATCCTCCTTGAGGGGTATAGCCTTCACACCACCATCCATCCAAGGTGCTGATATTCAACACGCCGTTGAGCGCCGCTTTCATACCGCTGGTGCCGCTGGCCTCCATCGGCCTGCGCGGATTGCTCAGCCAGACATCGACGCCGCGGACCATAACCCTGGCCACATCAATATCGTAGTCCTCAAGAAACACTATGCGCCGTCTGACATCCTGTTGGTCGGCAAAGTGAATGACTTGTCTTATGATGTCTTTTCCTTCGGTGTCTCTGGGGTGCGCCTTGCCCGCAAAGATAATCTGGACGAGTCGCTGCGGGTTTGTAAGGAGCTTTACCAGTCGCTGCGGGTCTTTGAGCAGCAGATTGGCCCTTTTATAGCCCACAAATCTCCTGGCAAAACCGATGGTAAGCGCCTCGGGGTCGAGCACCTCTTCGGCCCAGTTCAATTCGGTATGATAAGTGCCGCGGCGTCTCATTTGATCCTTCAGCCGGTTACGGGCGAAAACCAGCAATTGCTCCTTACAGCGCTGATGTACCCGCCAAAGCTGCTCGTCGGGAATATCCTCAACGCCGTTCCAGGCCGTGTTACTGAAAGTACCGTCTGCCCAGCCCGGGTCAAGATACCTATCGTACAGACAAGCTATCTCCTCCGACAGCCAGCTTTTGATGTGGACGCCGTTAGTGATCGATATGATCGGCACCTCCTTCACCGGGATGGCGGGCCAAAGGCTGCCCCACATCTGACGCGATATTTGCCCATGCAATTTGCTGACGCCGTTTATGTAGCTGCTGAGTTTTATCGCCAGGACCGGCATCTTAAACGGCTCGTCGTCATCGTCAGGAAGCATTCTACCCAGTGACAGAAACTGGTTTCGAGTTATTCCAAGATGAGGAAAGTAACCGCCCAAGTATTTGTCCATCAGCGGCACACGAAATTCGTCAAGGCCTGCTTTTACCAGGGTGTGTATGGTAAAGATGTTGCTCGATCTGGTCGCTTCCACAGCCTCTTCAAAAGTCATGTTAGTCGCGCTTCGCAGCTGCCGGATCCGCTCAAGTGCCATAAAAGCGGCGTGCCCTTCGTTCATGTGGCAGGCATTGGGCGTAATATCCATTGCCGCCAGAGCCTTCAGGCCGCCAATACCCAACATAATCTCCTGACGAATTCGCAGCTCGACGTCACCACCGTAAAGAGAGGCGGTGATCATCCGATCCGCCGATGAGTTAGCGGGTATATTCGTATCGAGCAGATATAGCTTAACCCTGCCGATGGGGACACACCATATTTGAGCCGAAACGCACCTGCCGGGGTATTCAACGCTGATGGTCAGGGGCCGCCCACTGCTTTTTCTAACCAGCTCGACCGGCATGGTGTCAAAATTATTGTCTACATACAACTCTTGCTGCCAGCCATCAACGTTCAAGTACTGGCGAAAGTAGCCCTTCTGATAAAGAAGACCTACTCCGACCAGCGGAACACCAAGGTCGGAAGCGCTTTTCAGGTGGTCTCCTGCCAGAATCCCCAGACCGCCGGCATAAATGGGCAGACATTCGTGGATTCCAACTTCGGCGCTGAAATAGGCGACCAGAGGCTTTGCGGATTCTCCGCAGACCTTGTCGAACCAGGTTGGCCCATTGAGGTATGATTTGAGCTTCTCAGCCGCCTGGTTCAATCCGATCAGGAAGCTCTCATTCTTACTGAGAGACTCCAGCCTGGCTTGAGAAACAGAGCCCAGAAGTCTGACCGGATTATGTCCGCAAGCCGTCCATAAATTGCCGTCAATACGCTGGAATAGCTCGGCAAACTCGGCGTTCCACGACCAGAACATATTCTTGGCTATCAGCTCAAGGTCTTTTAGGGTGTCCGGAAGCGCCGGCAGAACCGTGAAAGTGCGCACACTTGGCATTCTTACCTCCGTACCGTAAGCTCTTTGACAACCTAGACTAAAAACTCAGGGCGAAACGCAAGCTTCTACCGGCTCTTATAATCGGCAAATACGTTCTTTGGCTTAAGTGCAAAAACAGAACAGATGTTGGGTACGAGGACTGTGATGGTCCGGTATTTACGCCGCTTCTTGGATTGATGCTTGGACTAAAAAAGGCCTGTTAATCAACAGGCCTTTTTTAATTGCCAGGCTTTCCTCCACTGGTGCCGTAAGAAAAGGATTTGAGAACCCATTACTTCCAGGTGGGTAATCGTTGCTTGCGTCCGAAAGTCCTATCGAGTAGGCATTTCCGATCCGTCAAGGCCTGATTTCCCTGAGTACGGGTATCGGTTCTTTCAAATACACACTTTCTCAACGAACACCGCAGGGGTCCGCCTGCACTATCTCTTTTATCAAATCCCAGGGCAAAAGTCAAACAAAATACCGGCAAATTCCGGCTATCGATCCCTGTGTAGTCCAAACCACAAATGTTGATTTGCGTTTCGGGGATTCTTTAGTTGTTGCCGGTACGGCGACACCCGCGCGGCCTGTCGCCGGGTTCTGCATACGTTTGTGCCCCCAGCTCACCTACGCCGTTCTCAACTCTGCGCCAAGTGATTCGGCCAGGCGCTGCACAATGTCCGCCTGGAAACGGTCGACAGTCTCGTGGGTCAAAGTGCCCTGCTCGTCTCTAAAACAAACGGACAGCGTAACGCTTTTTTGTCCCGATGGGATGCCTTTGCCGCGATATATATCGACAAAACGGACGCCCTGCAGCTCAGCAGGAGCTTCGTGCCTGACCGTCCGGACTATATCGTCCCAGCGCACCCGCTCATCGACAATAATCGACAGGTCACGCTGTATGGCTGGAAATCTCGGAATGGGCCTTACCTTTATTGGCCCCGACTTNNAGAGATGCAAGCTGCGCAAAGTCCAGCTCGGCGCCGACAGGCGCCAGGTCGGTTAAGTCAAATTTCCGATTTACCGCCTGCGAAAAAATTCCTGCGGTTCCGACGGTCTTGCCATTCACGACAATCTCGGCGCCGGCTTCCGCCCAGACCAGCTCCGCAGGCCCAAACTCAATCCGCGCATCCATATCCAGGCTCTTTATCAGNNCGGTCGGCACGAAAGTATCGGCTATCTCGTATATCTTGCACGGCAGCGTCCCGGCATTTACGTTCGTCTTGAGGACATCCAATAAAGAGCCAAGAAGAGTCTGGCGAAGCAGGCCCGTGCTCTTGCTGGATTCATCCCGCACGCTCATATAGCTCTTGGCGCCGCCGAGCGTAAAAAGTTCCGCAATAGAACCGTCAACAAATCCAACATTAATCGTCTCGTAAAAGCCGCAGGCGTTCAGGTGCTTTCTGAGTGACTCAGCCAATTTCTGATGTGGATCAACCGGCACAGCTTCTATTTCGATCTTTCGCTGCGTAGGTATCTTGTTGTAGCCGTAAAGGCGAGCGACTTCCTCAATTAAATCGACCTCCCGATATATGTCACTTCGCCAGAAGGGCACTAAGCAGGCTATCGAGTCTCCTTTCAGATCGGGCTGAAAACTCAGCGCGGCAAGAATTCTGACCGCTTCTTCAGGCGGCACTTCAATACCAAGCAGCTTGTTCAAACGCGACAGCCGCAGCATTACCTGCTTCACCGGCTTTCTTTTAGGATAAATATCGACCACGCCTCCGGCTGCTCTGCCGCCGGCCACTTCGGTAATCAATTGCGCAGTACGCTTTGATGCCCGGTCTATCATTTCAATATCAACCGTCCGCTCGAATCTAAAAGCGGCTTCGCAAGCAAGCCCGAGCCTGCGAGAAGTCCTGCGGATACTTACCGGATCAAAGTACGCATCCTCCAGAAGAATGGTCGCGGTAGCATCGCTGACCTCAGTATCCGATCCGCCCATAACTCCGGCTATGGCCACGGGCCCGCGCGGGTCGGCGATAACCAGCATATCCGCATCCAATTCACACTTTGTGCCGTCGATACTGACCAGCCGTTCGCCGGCAAAGGCTTTTCTGACGATTATCTTGCCCCGGGCAATCTTGTCGTAGTCAAAAGCGTGCGGCGGCTGACCGGTCTCCAGCATCGCATAGTTCGTGGCGTCAACCACATTGTTGACGCTTCGCAGTCCGACCGCTTCAAGCCGATTCTTGAGCCAATCCGGCGACGGTCCAACCGTGACCTGCTCAATCACACGCGCGGTGTACCGGCCGCACAAAGCCGGCTCAAGTATCTCAACACCGGCGAATTCAGTAACATCTTTATCTGATTCGTCCAGTTTGACTTCCGGCATTGTCAAGTCCCCGCCCGTCGCCGCAGCCAGCTCACGGGCAATGCCCATAAAGCTCAGACAGTCACCGCGATTGCTGGTCACCTCAACATCGATGACGGCATCGTCGCCGAGATACACTATTGCTTCGCAGGGGAGTCCTACATTGCTCAAAATCTCAGCGATCTGCTCGGCAGAAAGCCCGCCTGTCTCAACGTAATCACTTAGCCAGCTAATCAGAATCTTCATACTAAAACACCATCGCAAAAATCCGTCTTTAAGCTCCCAATACGCTAACCGGCGTGAACAGCTCTGTCAACGATTTTGAATNNGCGCTCGTTCAGCAGTCGCCGGCACGGCGGCAGGTATGTGCAAGGCAGCACATTAAGGGCACAATTCAATCCATCGGTCTCATAAGACACAGACAAATAGTTGCCATAGCCTCGCCGGATAGATATACTTGGCACTAAAAGAGACTGGGACTTGTGCCCGGCACATAGCGACGCCCGGGCAAATCGCAAGCATTCGGAAAGGGACGGTAAGCAATGAACCGTAGTCGGCGTAAATTCCTCAAAGCGGTTGCAGCCGTGACGGCAATGTCAAGCCAGTTGAAGGATCTGCAGACAGCCTCACACGCCGAGCAAGCGCGAAAAAAGAGCATCGGCAAAATTAAGACCATCGAGACTTTCACCCAAGGGCCGGTCAGCATCGTTCGAGTGCGCACCGACAGCGGAGCCGAAGGCTGCGGCCAGATAGCTCCTTTTAATGCGGACATCTCCGCGCTGGTTCTGCACCGGCAGATTGCACCGCACGTACTGGGCAAAGACCCCGCCGACATCGATTCTATCGTTGACCGGTGCATCGAAGCGAATTACAAGTTTCCCTGGTCGTATGTCTGCCGCGCGTTGGCCGGCGTAGATACCGCGCTGTGGGACCTACGCGGCAAGGCGGAAAACAAGAGCGTGTGCGAGCTTCTGGGCGGTAAGCCCAGGCCAATCGCCGTATACGGCTCCAGCATGAGCCGGGACATAAAACCAGCCGACGAGGCCGATAGACTGGCACGGCTGAAGGATACCAGAGGTTTTCGCGCGTTCAAAATCCGTATTGGAAAAGTATGCGGCCATGACCAGGACCAATGGCCGGGACGGACAGAGGCGCTTGTCCCTGCGGTGCGCAAGGCTATCGGCGATGACGTGTCGCTGCTGGTGGATGCCAACAGTTGCTATACGCCCGCTAAAGCAATCGAGGTCGGCAAAATGCTCGAGGATTACAGCGTTCGCCACTTTGAGGAACCGTGCCCATACTGGGAGCTGGAATGGACGGCCCAGGTCGCGGCGGCCCTGAATGTCCCCGTTGCCGGCGGTGAGCAGGATAACGACCTTGCACAGTGGCGGCGGATGATACGTATGCACGCCGTTGATATTGTGCAGCCTGATATATGCTACGTAGGCGGATTGACCCGAGCGATGCGGGTTGCCGCGATGGCCGCCGATGCGAAACTCCCTTGCGTACCACATTCGGCTAATGTTTCGATGGTAAGCGTTTTTACGCTGCATACGCTCGGCGCGATACCCAACGCCGGGCCTTTTATGGAGTTTTCCATCGAGCCGACCGATTGGACCACGCAGCTTTATGAGCCGGCACTGAATGTGCAGGATGGAAAAGTGGCTATACCGGACGGCCCAGGCTGGGGCGTGACAGTCAATCCCAAATGGCTGGCAAAGGCCGAACGCGGTGTCAGCGAACATCGGTAGCCAACCTGCGGTGAAACCACAGGTTAAATATTTAGCCCCGCAATCCTTCGACCCGGCTCAGGCCAGCCCCGAGCAAGGCCGAGGGGACGGGTTTATTGCGGGGTTCACAAACGCCCCGCGTTGGGCCCCCGCGAAGCGGCAACCCCCGCGCGAGGTCGTTGATCAGGGGATGTCCATTATGAAAAAACACAGTTCATTAGCACCGGCGGTTATCGGTCTGCTGGCAAGTTTATTTCTTGCCGGCTGTGTGGAGCGCAAGCTCACAATCAACACCGACCCGCAGGCGGCTTTGGTCATTTTGAATGATGAGGAAATAGGCGTCTCGCCCGTTACCGTCACATTCCTGTGGTACGGCGATTACT
>JAFNGF010000221.1:13832-27691 GCA_017885385.1 Planctomycetota bacterium | reverse complement strand
GCCCCTGCAGAAGCAGGGGCCGGCAGAAGATGCACCACAGCAAAATACGACTCCCCGAGCGAAGTCGAGGGGCTTGGAACCAAAAACTTGAACCCAAACTCGATTATCCTGTACCGCTTTTTGTGCTTGGCTTGCTGCACCTTGGCATTCCCTCGACTCCGCTCGGGACAGGCTTGCGCTGCTGCAGCAGCATCCTCAAAGCAAGTTGTTCCAGCCGACCTGCCGGCAGTCCGCCCGGCGGAAACTTCGCAAGATGCCAACGCGCTGGGTGTCACGATGAAGGCAGAATCCCCAGGCGGAGGCCGCAAATTCGAAATTCCCGCCGCGGGCGGGCTGTGGCAAAGCAGGATCGGGGTTCCGGCCGGCGAAAAAGACGCAAAATACAAAGACGAGCTTGCGCGTTTGATCGAGCAAATCCGCTCAGTTAGATTCAGACCCAGCGACCAGACGCCTCAGCCCTTCATTGATATTAAGCCCGAGCCGACAGCGCAAGACAGTAATGCGCCGTCCGCTCAGAAGGCTTCAGGCGAGCCGGTAGAAAAACAGCCGCGACTTAATCCGCCAGACGTAAGCCGGATTAAAGTGAACGGCATGTTGCCCTATCAGCCGGTATCGGAACAAACCCTGCGGATGCTCGAGAGCCTGGCGCAGTCCGCCACAGGCGGATCTGCTTTGCGCCAGTCCGGATTGAGCAATCCTTCTGAGCTGGCGGACATCCTGTTTGTAAGCGGACATCTAAAACAGGCAGCGGTGTTTTACCAGCAAGCTCTCGATCTCAAGAGTCCGGATGACACGATATTGGCTGAAGACAGGGCCTGGATTCTGTTTCAATTAGGTAACTGCCTGCGGGATACGGACCCCTCAGCAGCAATAAAGGCGTATAGACAACTGATTGCAGAATATCCCGATTCGCTGTGGACGGATTTAGCCAAAGCCGGTGAGCAGTTGGTTGATTGGTATCGCAAGGATAAACCTCTGACACTGATTGAATCGCGCAGATTGTAGGCTTGCCGGCCCAAATGGAAACAGCCACAGAGTGCGCGCCTACTCCGCCGAAGCGGCTGCCCCGCGGCCAGCGCAGCGAGCTGCGAAGGCTGGAAGAGTTCGCCGGGGAAAAAACATGAGCTCTGAGGTCTCTGTGGCAAAACCGGAGCATTATTGCGAGTGACTGAAATAGAAACATACAGCGCCAAACGATCCGGCCAAAAAGCCGGGACTGCAAATGTGCTGATCGTTGACGGCGACAGCGGGTCGGTTCGATTGATTCTGGAGATCCTGGCGCGCAAAGGGATTTGTGCCAATCTGACCAATGACAAAAAGACTGCCATCGAGTTTCTTGACAAGAATGATTGCGACCTAGTATTTACCAGCGCGGACATAAACCGGCCCGATGACGGTTTTGAGCTGCTGCGGGCAATTAAACGAAATTCGCCGGAGCTTCCGGTGATTATGCTGTGGTCGCCAGCCACAGAATGGAAACAGCCGCGGAGCACACAGGGTTCACCGAGAAAAAACATAAGCTCTGAGCTCTCTGTGCCTGCCCTGAGCCCTTCGGCTGCGCTCAGGGTAAACTCCGTCGAAGGGGTCTCTGTGGCAAAACTGGTTGAGACGGTTGTTAGAGCGATGAGTGCAGGCTGTAGTGAATTCCTAATTAAGCCGGCAAGCCGCGAACAAATTCAGATGCTGCTGGATACTTTTGTGCCCAGCCATAGCGTCTGGACGGCGGCTTCGGCCCAGCAGGCAAGTCACTGCCTTTACCAGATTGTGGGCAGAAGCCCGAAGCTGGTCCAAACCATCGCCTTAGCCGAAAGAATAGCTCCGACCTCTGCGCCGGTCCTGATAAGCGGCGAAAGCGGAACAGGCAAAGAGCTAATTTCCCTTCTTATTCATCAGAAAAGCAAAAGGGCTCTGGGACCGTACATCAAAGTCAATTGCGCGGCGCTGAGTGATTCGCTTCTGGAAAGCGAATTGTTTGGTCATGAAAAAGGCGCTTTCACCGGCGCCTATGCCCAGCGTAAGGGACGATTCGAAATGGCCAACGGCGGCACGATTCTCCTGGACGAAATCACCGAAACACCTCTTAGGTTTCAAGCGAAACTTTTGCGGGTGCTCGAAGAGCAGGAATTTGAGCGAGTCGGCGGCAACGAAAATGTCCGCGTCAATGTTCGGGTAATAAGCACTACAAACAAGGATTTGCCGGAAGAGGTTCGCCACGACCGGCTCCGACGGGACCTGTACTATCGGCTCAGCGGCGTAAGATTAGAGATCTCGCCGTTGAGGGAACGTCCCGAGGATTTGCCGGAGCTGGTATGGCACTTCGTGAATCTTTATGCGAGCCAGGCGAACCGCCGTATTACTTCGCTCGATCCTGTGATGATAGACATCTTTACCAAGTACGACTGGCCGGGCAACGTCCGTCAGCTACGAAATGTGGTGCTGACATCGCTGATTTTGGGAATTGGCCCGGTTCTTTCATTAGCCGACGTTTCGTGGCTTTTTGATGAGCTGCAGCCCCTGCCACTTGCGGGATTGACGCCGTTCAGGTCCGGCAAGGCCGGTCCTGCCGGCCCTGACGGGATGGATGAAGGACGATTGACGATGGACGCAGATCGTCTCTCCTGCCTTGTGCCCCTGCTTCCGCAGGGGCAAGCCTGTCCCCGCAAAAGCGGGGATCCCTCGTATCGCGGCCTGGGTGGAATTCCGCTCGAGCAGGTGGAGCGGCGCGCGATTCTGGATACGTTGCGTCAGACAGCCGGCAACCAGGCAAGAGCTGCAAAGGTTTTGGGCATTAGCGACCGCACGCTGCGGGATAAAATCCGCCGATATCGGCAGTCCGCACCGGGGTTAACTGCGGAGCACGCTGAGAACGCAGAGCGGAAAACTCCAAGTCAAACCACAGATTTCACAGATTCCACAGATTTGCTTTTTAGCAGTGTCAATCCGTGTAAATCCGTGTCAAAAAAGAACTCCGCGATCTCTGCGGTTTCGGCGGCAAAATAAGACATTTAAGTGCAGGGCAGAGAATGGCAAAGGACAAAAACATAGAAGAGCGAAAAGAGCCGCAGCAGGGAGACCTCGGGGCAGCGGGTCCTGAAAGAGTAACCACGCCCCCCGGGGACCCAAAGACCGCCGGTGGACGTCGGATGCCCCTTGGTGGCAAGTATCTGCAATGGATAATAATCGCTGCGGTACCGGTTATTTGTGCCGGCGCCGGCTTCGGGCTCGGGCGACTGCTCGGGCCGTCGGCCACTACTGACACAGCGGGCACAACCCGCCAAGCAGTGCCGACGCAGGCACAATTAGCAAGACCTGAAGGCGCGGAAAAGGACTCGCAAAAGGGCTGGTATTTTGACGTGGAACCGGTTGTTGCAAATCTTAACGAACCGAGCGCAACACGATATGTTCGCGCGGCCCTGACGTTGGAGATCAGTAACGACTTGGACCAGAAGAAAACCACAGCTTTCCTACAGGGGAATGCCCCGCTGCTGAAGAACTTGCTCACTATCTATCTGGCCAGTCAGACCATTGAAAACATGCGGGGTGACAGGAACCTCCGGCGTATCCAGCTGGAAATGCTGGATAGTTTCAACGAGAAGCTTTTCCCCGGCGGTGCGCCGCAAATCAAACAAGTCCTCTTTAAGGAATTCGCCGTACAATGAATATGGCCGTTACCGATAGTTTAAGTAGAGAACAGGTCCGGCAGCTTTTGGCTGCGGTAGGTTCCGCGCCGTCTGACGACAGTGCAGAAATAGAATCTACCGAGTATGATTGGCGCCGGCCGCATTACTTCAGCCGCGAGGAGCTCGTCCGCCTTGATGACTTTACAAAGAACCTCGCGGCAGCAGTGGCTGAAAAGTTTACCCAGTTCTACCACAGTGACTTTGATGTCACAATGGTCTCAACCACGCAGCACTTTGCCGGTGAGCTTCTTGATCAAATCTGTGGCGGTGAGCAGAATAATTATTACGTGGCTCTGGGTCCCCGCGGTGAATCCGTTACGGGCGGATGTGGCTTCATCGCCATACCCGAGCAGACTGCTTTCGCCTGGGTGACATACCTGCTTGGCGAGGCAGACGCTGAGGCTTCCAGCCAATCGCCGTCCAAAAAAGATTCCGCGGATTCCGGCGAAGTCCGTCGACCCGGCACCGGACGGGCGGGGTCCCAGAAATCCTTATCGCAACTGGAGGAGTCGCTCTTGCTGGACATCGCCGCAGCGATTGTAGCGGCACTTTCTGTGTGTCACTCGGACGGATTCGAGCCGGCTATGACTATCGTCAGAGGCGAGCCGCCGCTTGAGCTGCAACAGCTTGAAGAGCTTTGCAAAATCGTCTTTGCCGTTCGCAAGGCCGGCTCGGAAAACGGCAGCGAAGCATACCTTGTGATCCGGTGCGGCGAACTGGCGCGCCAATGGCGGGTCACCGGCAAAGCCGCAAATCCTGCCGGCAAGTCCTCGGCTGAGCAGATTTCACAAGCGATCACGGAGCATCTGCAGCAAATGCCGGTTTCTGTTACGGCTCAGCTGGCCTGTACGTATCTGACTTTCCAGGAGCTGGCGGCCATTCGCCCTTGTGACATACTGTTACTTGATAAGGCAGTTGATGAATCGGTGGAGCTGATTGTTCAGGGCCGAACGCTTTTCCAGGGGCGGCCCGCGAAATCAGCCGGCCAGTACGCCGTAGTAATTACCGAATCGCTGAGCAACAAACCGCTAACCCCGCCATAGTGATGACGGGGTTAACCGGTTAGCCCCCAAATGAATTTGGGGGTTTGCGGGCAATTAGGAATCTCTCGACGACCGGGACCCCGATAAATCGGGGCTCGTCCTTCGCAGCGAAGCGATGCTTCGCAGAGTAGGAAAGGGAACCAAACTATGGCAAAAACAGCAAAGGCAACCGCGGAAAAGGTTAGCGCAAANNGCAAGGCGATTCGGGCGTGCCGGCGCCAGCCCGCCATACATCCGGCGGACAAGTCGAGCCCCAAAAGCAGGCGCAGTCCGTTGAGTTTCCCGAAGCGACTGGAAATGAAGCCTCGGGTTCGCCCAATAAGTTCGACATCTTACTGGACATGAGTGTGCCTGTGGCGGTTTCTATCGGCCAGGCAGAGATACCTGTACGCCGGCTTCTGCAGCTTGGGCCGGGCTCGATCTTGAAGCTCGACAAGCCGATTGATGAACCGGTGGATCTATTTTTGAAGGATGCTAAGTTTGCTGCGGGCGATGTGGTGGTAGTGGATGGGCGTTTTGCCGTGAGAATAAAACAAATTATCGGCGCTGATGCTGCCTCTGATGGACAGAAGGCATGATTCGGTTATAGCGTAGGGTATGCAGGTTGTAGGTGTTTAGCCAGAGGAAAAAGCATCCCCAATCCGCCAAACGGCCGGCGGATTGAGTCTGCATAGCATTTGTGGAATGTCTCTGAGGGATTCATAATGGCGGTCTCCCAGAAATCAAGGTCATCACGATTGCCCGGCGAGAGCTTGCGAAATCCAGCAAGTGATCCGGCTCGAGCCGGACTGGATGCGTCACCGGCTCCCGCCAGCAATATTATCTTGGCTGTGGGCCTGGTGATAATCCTGGCCACTCTTTTAGTCCCTGTGCCCACACCGTTAATGGATATGCTGTTAGCCTGCAGCATATCATTGGCGGTTGCGATAATAGTAATTACGCTCTCGGCGAAAGAGGCACTGGAACTGTCTACTTTCCCATCATTACTTCTGTTCACAACCCTGTTTCGCCTGTCTCTTAACGTAGCCTCAACCAGACTCATACTTCTGCAGGGTGACGCGGGCAAGATTATCCAGACGTTTGGTGATTTTGTTGCCGGCGGCAGCCTTGTCGTTGGACTGGTCATCTTTCTAATCCTGGTTGTTATTCAGTTCATCGTAATCACAAAAGGCGCCGAGCGGATAAGCGAAGTATCTGCCCGGTTTACCCTCGATGCCATGCCCGGCAAACAGATGGCGATAGACGCCGATCTGAACGCCGGGATTATTACCGAGACTCAGGCCAACGAGCGCCGCGCAAAAATTGTCAAGGAAAGCGAATTCTATGGCGCAATGGATGGCGCCAGCAAGTTCATTCGTGGCGACGCCAAGGCGGGACTGGTAATTACCGCGGTCAACATCATAGGCGGCATAGCGATGGGCTACTCACGCGGTATGACCGTTGCCGCCGCTATAAAGACGTATTCGATTCTTTCGGTCGGCGATGGGCTGGTCAGCCAGATACCCTCGGTAATAATCTCCATAAGCTCGGGCTTTTTGGTCACTAAGATTTCATCCAGCCGCAGTATCAGCCAGGACTTCTCGCGGCAGTTTCTGGCCAGCAGTCAGCCGCTTATGATAGCGGCATCCATCATCGCTGCGATGGCGTTGGTGCCGGGCCTGCCAAAGATACCTTTTGTGCTGTTAGCCGTGGGCACCGCTGTCCTGGGCCGGCTGACTGCTCAATCGGAAAAGCAGCAGCAGAAACCGTCCGCACCTGCAACAGCAAAGCCTGAAAAAGAGCCGGTTGAAGAGCTGCTGGATGTGGACAGGATTTCGGTGCATGTTGGGGTGCGGCTGATTAGCATGGTTGACCCCCGCAAACATAATACGATTTTTGACCGCATCGCGGCTCTGCGTAGGGGATTTGCTCAGCAACTGGGCATCATTATGCCGCTTGTTCGCCTGCGGGACAACATCAGCCTCGAACCAAATGCCTACGAGATCAGACTTTCTGATCAGCCGGTGGCGAAGGGCCGATTAGAGCCCAGCATGTATCTGGCTATGGACCCAGGCACCGTGCAGCAAAGAGTTGTGGGCACAGCAACTACCGAGCCTGTTTATGGCCTGCCCGCTTTGTGGATTACGGCAGACAACAAGGACAAGGCCGAGCTCGCCGGCTACACCGTGATCGACGCTGAGTCTGTCTTTATTACGCATTTGTCCGAAACGCTCAAGAAGCACGCCGATGAATTGCTCACTCGCGAGGACGTGCAGCTTCTTGTCGATCGACTTCGCAAAAGTCAGCCTTCGCTGGTGGGTGACATTGTCGGTGCCGACGGACAGGTATCTATCGGACTGCTTCAGCGCGTTCTCAGGAATCTGCTCAAGGACGGAGTACCTATTCGTGAGCTGATCACAATCCTGGAGTCGCTAAGCGAAGGCGCCGCAAAGACCAAAAGTGTCGCTGTCCTGACGGAGCTGGTTCGCAAATCGCTCGCTAGAACAATCACCGAGCAGTACAAAGACGAGGCGGGCAAGATTTCGGCCATAACGCTGGAGCCTGCTTTTGAGCATCAGATGGTATCCACTTTGCGACAGGAAGGAGCGGAGATAACGTTGGCTTTACCTACTGAGGTGGTGATGGAGGCCAGTAGAAAAATTGCCCAGGCCTGGAAAGCAGCAATGGATAAAGGCATGGACAAGGTGGTTCTGCTGTGCGATTCCAGGTTACGCTCGCCGCTGGCGGCAATGCTGTCGCGGACTGTGCCGCCGCTGCCGGTTTTAGCTTATGACGAGATCGTGCTCGGCACCGATATAGAGCCGATAGAGACCATAGCCGCTCAGGATTCGGCCGGCTCAGTCGAGCTGGATGCCGAGTCCGCCGTGCCGGAAGAGCAGGTTCAAGGAATTCGCTCCGCGTGGACCCCCCAGCCTGCCCGCCAGACGAATGGTGGGCTTGCTCCTGCTTTGGCAGGTGCGCATTGAGAGGGACGGGCTCCTGACAGTTGACCAGGCACGTTCGGTGCAGGCCGCAGGACTGTAGGATATGCAGGTTGTACGCGTTTAGGCATGAAAGAAATCATGCCGGCCAATACCAGTGATATGGTACGTGTGGCAGCCTCAAGCGCAGCTTGGGGATGGCCGCGTATGCAAGAGCCGGCTAAACACGTGCTGCAGGTTGCTGCATACCTGCTTCTGGAAGATTTGTGGTGTGCAAAGCATACCCTACATAGGGAAGATAAATTATGCCGTTAAACGCCCGGTACATAGCAGTCACCGCTGCGGTGATTTGTTTTTTCTGCCTGAGCTTTGTCAGTTGGATTAGCGGCCTTTCACCATTTATCTGTTGTGAGCGGGCTGTGATCGGAGCGGTAGTGGCGTATTTAGCTGCCGGCTTAGTCGTTAAAGCAATAAATGCTATTTTGATTAGCGCGATGATTACAAGTCAGAAGAGTCACGGTTCACCTAAAGTGGGCTCCCAGCAAAAGGAAGAACGCGGTGGCAGTAGAGACTGAACGAGCTTGTCCCCCGTACCAATTGAAGTTGCAGCCAGGCGTGCACACCGTTGCGCCCGGGGCAGTTGGTGCGGGCCCGGAACACCTGAAAGCCCTTGCCGTGCGCACATACTCCGGGCAGAAATCTCGGTCGCTCGACAATGAGCGGATCGAACAGTTCCTGCCGATGGTTCATAAAATTGCTTATCGGGCAGTGACATATCTTAAACCGCCGTTATCGTTTGAGGACCTGATCTCGGCGGGGACTATCGGATTAGTCAAGGCTGCCCGTGACTTCGATGCTTCTCACCATGCAGAGTTCACAACATACGCCTATATCAGAGTAAAAGGAGCCATCATTGACGAGCTAAGAAGCGCATCTTTGCTGCCGGCAAATCTCAGCAGGCAGATTCGAAATGCGCTGGAGCTCAGCCAGAAAATCACCGAGCAGACAGGTACCGCACCCACAGATGACGAGCTGGCTGAGAAGCTTGGAATAAGTGCCGACGAGGTTTGCGAGCTGTTTGAAAACGCCCGCGCCGGGCATTTTGTTTCAATAGACGGCACAAGCTCCGAGCAGCCCACATTGTGTGACCTTTTGACTGGGCCTGAGACGGCTACGCCCGACCAGCAGCTCGAAAGAGCTGAACTTATAGACAAGCTAACCGAGGCCATACAGAAGCTCGACCAGAGGCGACGCCAAGTTATTTTGCTTTACTACCAGCAGCACCTGACAATGAAGCAGATAGGTGCTCTGCTCAAGGTCACCGAGTCGAGGGTCAGCCAGTTGCACGCCGGTGCGCTGTTCCGGCTATCCGTAGAATTAAGGCAATGGAAAGATGGCGGATAACGACTACAACATAATAAAGCCGGTAGACGGCATAAAGCCGGTAGACGGCCTGCAGAATATCGCAGGTTTGACTGCAGCAAAACGGCGAGAAGAAAGAAAACGCCGGCGAAATCTGCCCGGCGGACAACAGGAAAATGCTAAAGGACAACTTAAGGATTTGGTGGACCAACAGAAGCGCGATGCCGAATCTACCGACGGGCAGAACAACCACCATTCCATAGATTATTGTGCGTGACTCGACATCGTTGTTCCGGCAGCAGCAAAGGGCGGGAATTGACAGATGCAAAAAACGGCAGGCCATATCCTGAAAAGTGACGAAGTTAAGCTCGAAGGCCAAATCAAGCTTGATGTATGTAATCCCCAAACGAATCGGCTGGCCGGCAAGATTGCCGGGCCTGCCGCCCAACAGGCGCGCATTATCGAGCACTGCCCCGAGTTTGCGGTCATCGAAGTGGTCTGCTGTTGCGGGGCAAAAGTGTATCTAAGGTGCGAATATGCCGGTGGCGCTCGTCTCGGCGGAGACGCGAGCAGGAGCGGGGCAGCCGGCAAAAGCCAAGCTGCCGCGGCAGACTGAAAGCATAAAGTCATACGGACTTCTGCGAAGCGGAGCCCTGTATGTGACCACGTTTACCTGAGCGATAGAAGGAGAAAATGCAATGCAGGCGAGCAAGAGATTTGGTCTTATTTTGGTCGTGTCGTTGTTGACTATTCTGCCGTCAGGCTGTTCGACTCCGCAGGAGCAAACGGGCGCTATTGGAGCCGACGGTTCACTTCGCGGCAGCTCAAGTGGGTCTATTGATCCGCAGGACAGTTCCATTGTGAAAAGATTTCAAGACGCCTCGCCGCAAAGCCGGACCGCGGTCGAGTCCGCTATGGAGTTGCTGGAAAAACACGCCGAGCTCTCGAAGCAGGCCGCCGAATTAGAGAAAAAAAACCACAGCCTTATTGCCGAGAATAGCCAGCTCAAGTCGCAGGTTTCTTCGTTGGAACCTGATTTGAAGCAGACGCAGAAGGAGCTGACCGAGGCAAATGACCTTCTCGTTGAAATGCGCATTGAGCTGAACAACTGGAAAACCAGTATCCTGGGCTTTCGGGATGAGATGCGGCAAGCCGATATAGCCCAGCTGGAGACGCTGCTTAAGATTCTTAAGATTCTGGGCGGCGAAGTCACCGTCCAGTCTGCACANNCGGGCCAGCTCGCCCCGGCGTCTCCCGACGCGAGTCAAGGCGGCGGGGTCAAAGTCCAGGAGGCCCCAGCTTCAGGAGAGAACAATGGATAATTCGGCGGTTATGTTCTTACGTTTCGTTACTCGCTGCCGGTCGATTGTCCTTCGTGGTCTGACGTGCGGCGGATCGGTCGTGCTATTATCATTGCTGTCGGTCGTTCTGTTCGGCTGCCAGCTCAAGACTGCCGGCGTGGGTAAAGCGGATGGTTTTTATCTGAATCCCGATAGGAATTTGCGTACAGTCGGCAGGGTTGCTATTGTCGAGCTGGGTAACGACTCGAGCTATCCGGAAATTTCCGCCGACGTAACCGAAGCTCTTTTCCTGGCACTGCAGAAGAAACAGGCTTTCGGCTTAACGGTCGTACACCAGCAGGACCCGGCGTGGCGTAGTCTGCAGTTGGACTTGGACTCAGCCTATACCCTTGAACAACTATCGGCAATCCGCCGGACGTTAAAGTGCGATGCGGTATTGGTAGGGACTATCACCGAATATCGGCCTTACCCTCATCTTACTGTTGGGCTTCGAATGAAGCTGATAGACGTAAGCAGCGGCGAACTGCTGTGGGCTCTTGAACAGGTTTGGGACGCCGCCGACAAGGCAGCTGAAGGCCGAATAAAAAAGTACTTTGAGCGTCAAATGCCTTCGGGTTCCGCCGCCTTACGCCAGCGGTTGGTTACCGTCAGCTCGCTCAAGTTTGTCGGATTCGTAGCCTATGAGGTGGCTGAGACTCTGCCATCTTCAGGATAAGGGCGCAGGCGTGAACGCCGGCAAGGGGCGAACCTTGAAAAAAGACGAGAATTCGAAAAAAAGGCGTTAAGTTCTTCGCAAAACCTGCGACAACGATTGTAGATTGGAAGCTCAGGAGGAAAGTACATAATGATAAATAAGATAGATGCACATCAAATTCAAGATGTCTTGGCAAGGCAGGCATCCCAACAGGCGAGTTCGGCCAAGGCTCTTGCAGACGGTGGCGTAGATATATCGCTGCAGGTTGATTACGCCTCTTTAGTTAACAAGGCTATGCTAACCGAACAAAGCGACGCCGAGGCCGTCCGGCGTGCCAGCGAACTCTTACGGTCCGGTCAGCTCGAAAGTCCGGAAAACGTCCGAGCCGCCGCAGAAAACATTGTGAAATTCGGAGTATAAGACTTCTGGGAATGATTAACCCCCGGACCTCTGCCGGGGGCTCAGCCCTGCCTACATCCTTCGACTTTGCTCAGAGCTGCCCTGAGCTTCCCGAAGGGACAGGGGTGGCAGTGCTAATCGGCAAGGCGGACCACGGATGGTCAGAATAAGGCCTGGGCTCGTTTTATGGACGCGGCGAGGAGATGTGTACGCTTGGCACCCCCACAGGTACTCATACCTCGCCGTTTTTGCTGCGCAGCGCCCACTACCGCCTCAGCACAGACCGGAAACATTATTGATGCCCGCTGATCGGCTGATTCTGGCTTAAGCTGCCCCGCTGAGCTGCGACATTGCCCAGCCGAGACCGCAGATCTGGATTTCAGGCATAAAAGTCAAGAATCTGCCCGGCTAAGGCGTCGCGGGCAGGTGATGTTGGCATGTACCACGGGCTTGCATCGGGGATTGGATTGCAGGAGCGTCTGACCCGAACGTTTACAGCAATAACATCGTCGCTTCCGCGGCAGTGATCGACGTGCTCACTGCCGCCGTCCAGCGGCTTGCTGGCTTCGGCTGTGAAGAACGGCTTAACAACCGGGCATAGAGTTAGCTTTATCATCCACCATACCCCCGATTACCATCATGGTAGCAGATTACGACGGCCAAATCAAGCGAAATTGCCCCATTTTGCTTTACCGGCGGAACGGCCATTTTGCTTATGGCACGAGAGAATTCGCCAGACTGATGTTATAGGACAGCCGATGGATTGTGATGGATACTTTTTCCGACTCTATGGGTATAATGTCTTGGCGGATTCCGAGCCGAATAGCTTGAGGTACGCCGATCGGCGGATCGGTTGCAAAAGAGGGCATATCAATGCGTATTATCGCCCGCTGTCCTAAGTGTGGCAATAACTGGCTGCTGGATGGTAGTGCAGCGGACAGAATAGTTGCGTGCCGAGCCTGTGGCCAGCTATTTAAGGTGCCAAAGCTGGAGGAATTGCCGAAGGCGGTCAAGGTCATAAAGCAGGCAAAAGGGGCTATCTACGTAGATGAGGCTGGTAGGACCTATGGGTAGGGGCGGTTATTTGTCAAAACTCTTACAAGGGTAGCTGAGGTCCCGGATGTCTGCGTTATTATGTGGTAAAAAAACCGGAGCAGGAGGGATTCGAACCCCCGTCACCCGAAAGGATGAAACGGTTTTCAAGACCGTCGCCTTAAGCCGCTCGGCCACTGCTCCAGCTTGTTTCCGACTAAACGCTTAACCGCTGTCGGAAACGGGCGACTTCAGTGTCGATACAAGCTTGACTACTACCCAATTGCGATTCGCTATCTTGTTGTTTCGACCGGTTATACGGTCGTAGTTAAGGATATTAACTACGGCAAATCCAACTGTAAACTAAAACGCCGTTCTGACAAACTCCCGCCCACTTTACACTGGTCAGGCCAATATTGCAAGGAGACCGGCGGCAATCTGTGCCATTTTGCCGCCAGCAAGCACCAGGGTTCTCTGCGCATAAACAATTATATTGTTGGCACTTACAAAAATTGTGCCCAAGAGTCTCAAAGAAATAAGTGTCCAATTTGCTGTCATTCGGGGCGGCTTCTTGAGTCGACTTGTGCGTTGTTGTTCCTGATGGCATCTGCGCAGGGTGCAGCGGGCGAAAAAAACGAGCCCCGCTCAAGGCGGGGCTAACTCGTTTATATGAAGGAGGTTACGTGTTTTTATTTCTTTGCTAGCTTCAGCGGAACCAAAAAAGTGCTGCGTCCATCACCTATTAGCAGCAGAATTGTGCCTTTCTTGGTACTTTTCTCCACTGCTTGGTAGAACTCCTTGGTATCTTTGATCGGCTCACGGTTGACTTCCAGAATTACCATGCCCGGCGATATGCCCTTGCGTGCGGCTTCCGAGCCGGACTCCACTCTGGTGACTATTACGCCGGTCTGGCCTTCGTAGCCCAGGCGTCGTGCCAAATCATCCGTAAGTGTCTGTACAGTAAGGCCTAACTCTTCCGTTACGTCTGACGGCCTGCCCCCGCCGGCAAGTTCCTCGATTGGCGGACGTGTCCCGAGAGTGACGGTAACCTTCTCACGTTTGTTGTCCCGCAGTACAACAAGTTGCACTTTGCTGCCGGGCTCCAGCTTGGAAACGCGATTAAGGAATTCAGTGCCTTTTTCAACCGGCTGACCTTCGAGCTCAACGATGACGTCATAGCGCTTCAGTCCAGCTTTCTCTGCAGGAGACCCCTCCTTAACTTCATTTATGGCAACACCTTTGGCGCCTTCCTCGAAGCCGAGAGACGCGGCCAAGTCAGGAGTCAGTTCCTTGTATGTTATGCCCAGGTAGCCTCGGACAACTTTTCCGCCCTTAATAAGTTGTTCATATACTTCTTTAGCCATATTAATGGGGATAGCAAAGCCGACACCCATAAAGCCGCCGGTGCGACTGATGATGAAGGTGTT
>JAFNGF010000221.1:12245-13775 GCA_017885385.1 Planctomycetota bacterium | reverse complement strand
CCCACTCGCCTACGCTTAGTGCGTCCGAGTCGGCCAGTTGCAGATGCGGAAAGTTATCACCTTCGATTCTTACGACAGCGACATCGGATTCCGGGTCCGTACCGACGACTTTTGCCTCAACCTCCGCCTTTTCTCCCACCTTGACCGTAACTTTGCTGGCTTCCTCGACAAGGTGATTGCTTGTAAGGATGTACCCGTCGGCAGTGATAATAAAGCCGGAGCCCTGAACCGACTGCTGATACTTACGCTGGGGTGAGGGGCGGCTGGGGGATCGCCAACGGAAGAAACGGTCAAATGGGTCATCGCCGAATGGGTCAGATGGGCTGCCGAACGGCCAGTCCTCCATGGTCGGATACTCAGATGTGACGGTCTTTTCGGCCTTGATGCCAACGACTGCCGGCGAAGCCTTTTCGGCGATCTCGGCAAAGGCCTTGCCCATCCGGCGCAGGGCGTTAATGCTGTCCGTGTCTTGGGCAAAGGTTGGCGGCGGGCAAATAAATAGCGAAAATGAAAGGAGAATTAAAACTGTCAGATAGCGCGAGGCGTTTCTTTCTTGTGTTACGGTAACCAGTCGCATCTTTTAGACCTCCAAATTCCTAAGCTAATCGCAATTATGGGCACAACACACACAGTCTACAGTTCAGCGTTTCACAAGCCGTTTTTGATTACATTGTCTACGATTCTGTGGTGGGAAAGTTCATTGGTCAACGCTTTTTTCGCACAGAGAAGGCGCCACTAGCGAGATTTATCTTGCGGGCAGCAGCATCTTAGCTATAANNAAGCGCGGCAAGATATGGAGCAAATTAGCCCGAATGATAATAGTCGCGGCCAAGAACGGCGGCGACCCGTCGGCGAACCTTTCTTTGCGATATGCAATTGATAAGGCCAAAGCCGCCAACATGCCGAAGGATACAATTGAGAAGGCAATCAAAAAAGGAACGGGCGAGCTTGAAGGCACTACTTTTGAAGAGGTAGTCTACGAAGGCTACGGCCCGGGCGGCGTGGCTATAATGGTCGACGTGTTGACCGACAATCGCAATCGAACCGCGCCGGAGATTAAAAGACTATTCGAGAGGCATGGCGGCTCGCTGGGAACGGCTGGATGCGTGAACTGGATGTTTGGCAAAAAGGGACTTATTACCGTCCGAACCACCGAGGCCGACGAAGATGCGCTGCTTGAAATTGCCATGGCAGCCGGCGCGGACGACATGGAAAACACCGGCGGAGTCTATGAAATAACGTGTGAGCCAGGCGCCTACGAAAAACTCAGGAAGACCTTGAAGGAAAAAAACATACCTACCGAGGTAGCCGAAGTGTCGATGATGCCGCAGAACACAGTGCCGGTCAGCAACGCGGCAACCGCCAAGAAAATCATTTCTCTGATGGAGGCCCTGGAGGACCACGAAGACGTGCAAAACGCCTTCTCCAACTTTGACATCCCTGATGCGGTAATGGCCGGCATCACGTGACGCGCACGCGTTGGGGAAATACCGTATTATCGGAGAGAACCCCCAGTAAACTGGGGGGCTA
>JAFNGF010000221.1:0-12237 GCA_017885385.1 Planctomycetota bacterium | reverse complement strand
CGAGTCGGCTGACAATTTCTTTTCGCTGCGGATACATCATCCTGAATTGAGCGCGGTACTTATCTTCGATCCTGATTGTCTCTTTGTATTGCTCAAGGGCAATGTCGGCTTTGCCCAACTGCTCGGCGATTTGCGCCAGCTTGAATCGCAGCCGTTCACAGCCTGGGTAGCGCTCAATGCCGAGTGACATAGTCTGGAACGCCTCATCCAGATACTTCTTTTTGTCCTGCTCTGGCGAGATTTCCGCCAGTAGGCTGTAGACCTGCGCCAATTGCTCAAAATATTTGAAGCTTTGTTTGTTACGTTGGATCGCGGCTTGCAGGTGCTTTTCCGCCCGCAGCAGCAAATCCTGATTTTTGCCGCCTGTTGTCTCGAAATGGTGCAGATACAATCGCCCATTCATAAATGACGCGGTGGGGCTTAGAGGATCGTCATCGGCGGCCTTATCCAAGAGACCGTGAGCGAGCTCGAACCAGCCATCGGAAGTGACTTGGTTGGCCTGCTGAATCCTGGCAGTGCTTGCGGCTACCGGGATAAGGGCATAATTCAGATAAGCTCCGATTACTGCTGTTGCCGCTGCTACGGCTGCTATTTTAGTAGTGGGCGTCGATCTTACAACAAACTGCCGTTGGGGGCGCTGGAAAGAATCTTCGGTAATCAGGCACGCTATCATCGCCCAGAAAGTAGTGAATACGCCCGGCTCAAAAATGGCAAAGTCTATCAGGTTATGAATCAAAAGACCTATCACCGCGCCCACAAGAGCGGGAACGACAATGTTTGTATTGCGTGCCTTCGCTTCGCTCGAGGCCGGGCTTGCGTATTGCGTATTGCGTGAGGGCGTCGTAAAAAGTAAAAAGGCGAGGATAAATATCAACACGGGCGTAATATATAATGTCACTATCACATAGATCATTACCTCAAGACTATCTATCGATGTCACCGGCAGAACTATCGGCCTGATAAAAAGTAGTGCAGCTGATATGACGATAAGGAAGGTTATTGCCAGCACTCTAAAAGGCGGCTTGCGGTCGGCAGTCTCCGGCGTGACATCGCGGCGGGGCGAAATGACTTTCCACAGGGGGATGAATATCATTGCCAAGAATCCTACCAGGCCGAATGGGCCATATTCAGTCAAGATGCTCAGCACAAAATTGTGCGGGTCTGCAACGGATTCCAGTGCCTCGGCTGGTTTGTAACGCGTGTAATACTGCGAAAAGTTGCCCGGCCCAACGCCGGTAAGTGGGTGGTCGGCGTACATTTTTGCCGATGCGTGCCAGTACTGCCATCTGACCAGCATAGGATTGCCGCCGGGCAATTGGCCATGAGCCAATCCATAGAAAACAATTGCGGCGGTCGCAGCGGCGGTCAGCAATATGCAAGCTATCAGTATGGCCTTTCTGTGGACTTTCAGCCAGTCGCCGAAGCGAAGTAGTGCGATGAAAGTGCCCCCGCCAAAGAGTAGCCCGATTATTGCGCCCTTACTTCGTATGATAGCAAAGCCGAGGATAACGGCTGACGCAGCGATGCCGCAGCACAGAAGATGCGTGGGCCAGGAGGGATCAAGTTTGCGATTCTTCAGCTTTTCGATAAATAGAGCTGTAGCGGCAAAGCACGCCAGTAATGCGAATGAGCCGACAGAATTGCGGGTGGTGAAGAATCCGTGGACGCCTCCCGCATAAAGCCGATGCTCGAAAAGAAATTGCTGCAAAGAGCCGGGTTCTATACCCATCGGTTCCAGGATGGTCTGCGGAGACTGCTCGTATTGCTCAACGGTCATCTGATTGCTGACGAAAAACTGCTCAGCGCACTGGTAGGCTGACACCACGCCCAGAGCGGCAATAACAGTAAGCGCCAGCCTTATTTTTGCCCGGCTGTCCAGTATCTGCGCCAGAAGGATAGCCATAGACACAGTGGCCAAAGCCGTGGCGACATTTGCGACTGCCAGCCGCTTATCTGCTGCTGCAAAGCTCGCGGCAGCAGCCGCTCCACAGAATAGAGCCAGGCCCAATTCGATGCCGGTCAAACGGTATACGAATCGACCACTTAGAAAACCCGCCAGAAGCCAAAGAACCAGGGCAAATATAAGCACCGCCGACACAGATAGACTGTAGACAATGTCACGGACGTTGCTTGCCAGGGTGGTTGACTGTATGGTTGGGCTTTCGGTAACTGTGGCGCGAATTGCAACCACGCAAAGACAGACGGCAAGCAAAACACAATCAAAAATCGCCCGGCTTTTGCTCTTTGATAAGTGCACGTTAGCTGCGGCTGTCGTCATCTTTGATGCCGGTTTCCAACACTGCGATAATGCACAAAATCATAATGGTCTGAGCGAAGATAAGGATAGCGCCGAATAGACTGACCTGGTACAGAAAAGTCGCACCGAGTCCTGTGCAGAGCGTGGTTAGGTACAACGTCAGAACCGTCTGGGTCTCGGTCAGTCCGCGTCTTTTTAGCCGATGGGAAAAGTGCTGCGTGTCACCGACCAGCGGGCTTTTGCCCTGGCTTATCCGCAGCAGGGTTACGCTGATAAAATCATATAGCGGCACCGCCATAACGACCAGCGGCATGAAAACCGAGTACCATTGGCCGCTTTGAGCTTCGTGATAGTAGGTCGTGCGCAGAGTCAAGAGCGCAACGAAAAAGCCCACGACCAATGAGCCTGCGTCACCCATAAAGATTTTCGCAGGCGGAAAGTTAAATACTAAAAACCCTAACAGCGCCCCGATGAAAACAAGTGCCAGGCCGCCGACAAGAATCTGGCTGCTGGTGGCCGCGGCGGTGAATAAAATGCTGCCGGCTATGAGCGCGATGCCGGCAGCGGCGCCATCCATATTATCCAGAAAGTTGAAGGCGTTAATAATCAAGACTATCCAGACGGCTGAAAGCGCAGAAGTAACTGCCGTGTTCTGGATGAAAAGCTCAACCCTAACTTGGCCAAACGCAGCGGCGACTATCGCCACGGTAAACTGCACCGCAAGTTTCAAAAATGGTCCAAGACGTTTTTTGTCGTCCCACAGGCCAAGCAAAAATAGAACAAATGCGCAGAGCCATATAATTGCCAATTGGTCGGTCTTAGCCAGGAAATGGGTAGGTTCCACGCCGGTGCGTTCGGTAAGCCAACGAAGCTGGCCGGGAACAATCAGAAATTTAACTGCCGCCGCCGCAGCCAGGATAACAACTGAAAGTGCGGCGAAGATAGCGATTCCGCCGCCTAAAGGGACAACGCTGCGGTGGTATCTGTCGGCCTGCGGATGGGCAACAAAGCCTGCGCGTGCAGCCAGTCTTTTGACGACGGCGGTTAATATTGCCGACATCACAAATGAGCCGACAACCAAGATGACTGCCAGTGTGGCAAGCATTACGAACCTGGGGAGGTTGCGGTAAAACCGCAGGCTAAATCCGCCACACATCCGGCGGATAAATATTTAGCCTCACGTTTTACGCGGGGTTTTTGCGTTAAACCTGGTGTTTTAACTGCTCCAGCAATCGCGTCCTTACCTTCTCGAAGAAATCGAAATAGCACTGCTGGCGGTAATCCGGATAGGTGTAAGGCAGCGGACACCAGGACCCTTTATCGAAAATTAGAGTCACTTCGGCGTATATTTTTTTGCCGATATATATACGATGCGAATAGTTTTTGGTTGAGGCCAGGATCAGCTTGGAAGCCTCGATTATGCCCGGGTCTAAATTCACCGGCCGGGGCAGCGGCATGCGCAACCTGGCGGCCAATTTTTGTTCGAGCTTATTTGTCTTGAGTTTTATTTTGGCCAGCCGGCCTGGGTCAATCAGCCGCTCAATACTGACGAATTGCCTTAGGATATTTGGGCCGGTCTGATCCTTATAATAGTCGGTCTGGGTGAACGGCCACACGTCACTAACCAGGTCGGTCCTGTCGAACTTGTCTTCGATTGCTTCTATCGCAGCGTGCAGGCATTGCTGGTCCGCAGCCAGAATTCCGATTATCAGCTTTACCGGCTTAGGGTCTTGTAACTTCCACATTCGATCTCAATTTCTTCTGAACCCCCAATAGATTGGGGGGCTAAATATTTTTTTGTATTTAGCCCCGCAGTTTATCGCCGGGATGGCTTACGCCACTGCGGGGTTCACAATTCATACATCGCAAATTCGCACTGCATAGGCGAGCGACTCCAGCGGGTCGCGTTTCGGGACAAACTCATGCGCGACGTAGCCCTTAAAGCCGGTCTCGGCGATGGCCTTCATAATGGCAGGATAATATAGCTCCTGCGTTTCGTCGATTTCGTTCCGGCCTGGATTGCCGCCGGTATGGTAATGCCCGATGTAGTCCTTATTGTCGCGGATCGTGCGAATTATGTCGCCTTCCATTATCTGGGCATGATAAATGTCGTAGAGGATTTTGATGCGGTCGGAGCCGACTTTTTTGCAGACCTCCACGCCCCAGCTTGTCTTATCAAACATATAGTCTTTGTGGTTGACCTTGCTATTAAGATATTCCAGGCAGATGTTGACCTTTTTCTGTTCGGCGTATCCGACGATTTGTTTGAGGCCCTCGACGGCGTTTTCTATGCCGACGTCGTCAGGGATGCCGTCTCTATTGCCTGAAAAGCTAATGACGTTGGGGAACCCATACTCGGCCGCCGCGTCAATTGCCGAGCGGATACTGGCGACGCAGCCGGCGTGATTTTTCTTATCATTCATGCCTTTTGGGAGGCTGTGCGTACTTATCATTGAGCAGACCATGCCATGCTTTTTAAGGGTCGGGAAATCATTTGGGCCCAGCAGGTCGATTGCGGTCATACCCATCTTCTTGGCGACCGTACAAAGTTCATCGAGCGAGAGCTTGTTGTAGCACCACCTGCTGACCGACTGGTTAATTCGCCCATTTTTGACGATGCGTTCTACCTCGGCAATGGTAAGAGCTGCGGTTTTGCCGGCCAGTGCTCCGGCAATTGTGCCCGCGGCTACGAGCGAAGTATTGCGGATAAAGGTGCGTCTTGAAATTGTGTTCTTGTCCATAAGTTTTCTCCTTGCCGAATTTGGGTATACCGTAGCCGTGCCGGCGACGGCTAAACCTGTAATTTTTGTTTCAGTGAGTTGACCAGTTCAACTACTTTGTTTGCGGCGCTTTCCGCAGGGACTCTCCGGCTTTGAGATTCTGCCCGCAGTTTGATTTCGACCTTTCCCTCAGCCAGGGACTTTTTGCCCACCGTAATTCTAATAGGTATGCCGATAAGGTCAGCATCCTTGAATTTGGCGCCGCCGTGAATTGGCCGGTCGTCCAGCAATACATCGATGCCGGCTGCGAGCAACTGCTGATAGACATTTTCGGCGGCATCTGCTACGCGGTCGTCTTCTTGGTTGGCGCAGGTGATGATGACTTCGACAGGTGCGATGGTTATCGGCCAGATGATGCCGTTATCATCGTTAGATAGCTCGATGGCTGAGGCCAGGATTCGGTTTATGCCGATGCCGTAGCAGCCCATCAGGCAAGGTTTTTCGGTGCCGTTTTCATCAAGGAATTTTGCACCGAGTTTTTCGCTGTATTTAGTCCCCAATTTGAAGACCTGGCCGACTTCGATGCCCTTCTTAAACAACAGTTTTTTGCCGTTATAGGTGTCGCCTTTCACGGCGTAGCGAATGTCGGCAACGGCAATATTTTGGCCTTGCAGCGGGAAATCTCTGCCGGGCACAACATTTTTCGTATGATAGTCGGTCTTATTGGCGCCGGTGATGCTCACCGCCATCGCGGCGACCGCGTGGTCGATGACCATCTTAGAGACGTTATCGCCTATTCCCATCGGGCCGGCGAAACCGACCTTGGCGCCGGTAACTTTTTCGATGGTGGGCTGGTCAGCCAGCTCAACGTGCTTGGTGCCGATGGCCTGACTGAGCTTTTCGTTATTGATCTCGTGGTCGCCTCGCACCAATGCCGCAACTGCACCGTCTCCGGCGGCGTATATGAGTGTCTTTATCATATCCTTCGGCTGGGTCTTCAGAAATGCGCAGACGGCTTCGATAGAGCCGACATTCGGTGTGTGGACCTCCTGCATCGGCGGAATTTCGACCGGCACCACAGGTGTGCCAGCTAAACATCGACCATTGCCTTTCGGCAATGGATCGACGGCTGCCCGTTCGAGATTTGCTGCATACGACCCGTCTTCGGTGTAGACGATAGTATCTTCGCCGGACTCGCAGGGCACGGTGAATTGGTGCGAGCCGGAGCCGCCCATTTCGCCGACCTCGGCCTGTACGATCACATATTCCAGGCCGCAGCGTTTGAAAATCCGGCAGTAGGCGTCGTACATTGCCCGATAGGATTTATCCAGGCCTTGCGCATCGGCGTCGAAGCTGTAGGCATCTTTCATTATGAATTCTCGGGACCGGATGGGGCCAAAACGCGGGCGGAATTCATCACGGAATTTTGGGCTTATCTGATAGAGGTTGACCGGCAACTGCTTGTAGGACTTTATCTCGCCGGCGGCAAGCGTTGTGAAAATCTCTTCGGCGGTTGGGCCAAGAACGCTTCCTTTTCCGTGCCGGTCCTCAAGGCGGAACATCGTCGGGCCGTAGTCAGTGCTGCGTCCGGTCTTGTCCCACAGCTCAAGCGGCTGCATCGAGGGCACCAGGATCTCCTGGGCGCCGGCCTTATTCATTTCTTCGCGGACGATAGCTATGATTTTCAGCAGGCTTCGCCAGCCGAGCGGCAGATAGGTGTACGTGCCGCTGGCGACCTTGCGGATAAGTCCGGCTCGAATCATTAACCTATGGCTGGTTATCTCCGCATCGGCGGGTGCTTCCTTGACTGTTGGTATGAACATCCGGCTGTATCTCATCTATCGTGCCTCGCTGTTCGTGACTTGTGCTTGGTTAAATCTAAGCCTATCGTAGTGCACGTTTATAGTCTAAAATCCAAACGCTTGCAAGGGTAATCCGCCGGGTGTCTGGCGTGGCAAACACCCGCAAGAAAGGTTTTTTAAGAGGCAGTCGCCGCTTGCTGAGACCGGCGCCCCCGAATATGATTGGGCGCAGATGAACAAATTGAAAGGACTATGTCTAAAAAGGGCTGAATAATGGCGCATAAGTTTGTCAATCAGATTGAGGCGGGCGAGGCGATCAATGATATCTATATGGCTAAAGAGCCGATTCTGCGAAGCACAACGCGAGGCGATCTTTATATCGCGATGTTCCTTGCCGACAAGACAGGGCAGTTGAATGGCAGGATGTGGCAGGCCACCGAGACAGTCTACAAGGCACTGCCCAAGCCTGGCTTTATCCATATCCAGGGAAGAAGCGAACTCTATCAAAACAGCCTGCAAATCGTCATAAACAACATCAGCGTTATTGATCCGAGCAAAGTGTGCCTCGATGATTTTCTTGCCCGCACAGACAAAGACACCGGGCAGATGTTCAAGGAGGTAAAGCAGATTGTCGCCCGGATAAAAAACCCGCAGCTAAATACGTTGGTCGGCGAATTCTTAGCCGACACTGAATTGATGGGAAAATTCTGCACAGCGCCGGGCGGCGTGAAACTGCATCATGATTATATCGGCGGGCTATTGGAGCATACGCACAATATGCTGCAAGTGGCGGCTGCCATATTGCCGCTATATCCTCAGGTGCAGGCGGATTTGGTCCTGGCGGGGATTTTCCTGCACGATATGGGAAAAACCGAGGAGCTATCATACGAGATGGCCTTCTCATATACCGATTCGGGACAGTTAATCGGGCATATTGCGCAGACCCTACTCTTGGTAAATCGCAAGGCCGATCACCTGGCGGCCAAAGGTACGCCCGTTGACAAGGCAATTTTGGATGCCTTCGGGCATATTATTCTGTCGCATCACGGCGAATATGAATTCGGCTCGCCCAAGCTGCCGGCCACGCCCGAAGCCTTTATGGTCTATTACATTGACGACCTGGACGCCAAATTGAGCCAGGTCGCATCGGCGATTGACAATGAGCTAAGCGATTCAAATTGGACCGCCTGGAAAAGCGCGCTGCAGACTAGGCTTTATAGAAAGCGCATAGAATGAAAACAGGGGTACTTTCGATGCGAGGCTGGATTGCTCTGCTTTTGTTTTTTGTGGCATCGCCAGCGCAGCTCGGTTTGGCAGACCAGTGGTATGCAGGACCCAACGGTAAGCCAACAAATCCCGGCACAAAAGAATCGCCCTGGGACATCGCCTCGGCCTTGGGCGGACAGCAAAAAGTCTCTGCCGGTGACACGATTTACCTGCTCGGGGGCACTTATAAGCGGCGTCCCCAAGAGCTTTATGAAATCCGCCTGGCGGGTACGGCGGAAAATCCGATCCACATTCAGCCGGCACTAGGCGAGCGAGCCAGAATCGACGGCGGTCTTTCGGTGCAAAGTCCCTCGGCTCACGTCTGGATTCGCGGTCTGGAGATATTTGTTTCCGAGCCGCAGCCCGAAAAACCAGTCAGCCCAGGCTCAAACCCAGAAGACCTGAAACGGCCCTGGGGCGGCCTGCATACGTACGGCGGAAAAAACTGTAAGTACATAAATCTGATCATCCACAACTGCAATCAGGGCATCAGCTGCTGGCAGGGCGAGATCGACCCGGAGATATACGGCTGCATAATCTATGATAACGGCTGGCTCGGCACCGATCGCGGGCACGGGCATTGCATTTACACGCAGAATAAAGACGGCGTTAAGACAATTTCCAATTGCATAATGAGCTGCCTGTACGATGGAACTTACACTATGCACGCCTACGGCTCCGAGCGTGCGTATGTGGACAACTACTTGGTCGAGCAAAACGTTTGTTACGGCAGAGGCCCGTTCCTGATCGGCGGCGGCAGACCAAGTCACGGCATCCGTGTGCTGGAGAATTACCTTTACGATGTGACTATGAGAATCGGTTACAACGCGCCGTACAACGAGAACTGCGAGGTCCGCGATAACGTGATAGTAAACGGTGAGCTGGATATTAGCAAGTACAAGCAGGTCGTGCAGAGCGGCAACCTCATTATCAAAAAGGGCGAAAAACGCCCGGCAGGAACGAAGAGTGTTCTTTTGCCCAATCGGTTCGACCGAAACCGCGCGCATCTGGTGATCTACAATTGGGACAAGGCCGAGAAAGTGGAGGTCAAAGCTGAGCCTTTTTTGGCCGACGGCGAAAGTTATCGCCTTATGGATCCGCAGGACTGGTTTGGCCAGGCTGTCGCCCGCGGCAAGTGCCGGGCGGGCACTATTACAGTGCCGGTCAAAGGTGAATTCGCAGTTTTTGTCGTTCTTAAAGACAACTAACTTGGTTTCTGGCGAAGCATTATACGCAATACGCGTTACGCCGCACGCATCACTAAAAGGTTAGCCCGGCAGGGCCACCCCCCGGACATTTAGCCCCGCCGGGTCTTTTGCTTCATCCGGCCTGTATATTTGGCGTATTTGCCCTCAGCCTGCCACATTTATTTCATACGCGGTGACAACGTTATGTCACAGTGGGCGAAAAAAATAGCCCGATTAGGTGGTGACATCGTGGTGCCGAGAGGTGATTGCTACTTCCTTACGGTCGTGGCTCTGTCTTGAGCAGCCGCATGTACCTGTGCCGGTCTGCGTCAGCCGTCCCGATTGAGGATTATGCCGGAAAATCGCCAGATTTTCTCGAATTGCTCACGCGGCATAAGCCTTAGTCCTGCCATAGGATCGGCGATAGTGACGGTGCGGTCTGAGACTTCAAGCACGGCGACGCAGTGGTCCAGTAAAAATGCGTCCCTTACTATAGCTATAGTGACGCCTGCCCTTTTGAGCTGGCTGATGGAATCAAAATGGCCGTATCGGCATTTAAGGCCCTGCCCGGCGTAGCGGTCCGCAAGAGCGGCACAAAGACAGGCCGGCAGAGTCCCCGTTACCGGACTGCAATGCGCAAGTATCGCTATTTCTCCTTCGTTGGCGGATAGCCCTAATTTGGCAAGCGCTGTGACCGCGGCGGCCGGCCCACAAGTGTAGCTTGTCGCCTGCCGACAGACGCCGTCGGAATCAAACTTTGTCGCAAGACTTGACAGACGGCCTCTAATCAGAGTGGGGGCAATAAAGGGCAGGACCGAAAACCAGCCGACTACTACAGCCATCACGAGGCAGACCAGCAGCCTCTCAGATTTGCGCGGCAGACGCGATAGCGGGGTGGTCAATCCCGTTGTAACCGCTAAAGCCAGGATGATAAATTTTGTCCGGCTTGCAGCTATCCAGGCAAGCGGCGGTAAAGAATGCAGCGGGCCATTCTGCCTGGCCAGGATCAACATGGCTATCAGCGTAAATGAGAAGAGGTAGCCCAAGAGCCAATAGGGTTTGCGAAAACCGGAACACACCCAGCCCAGATAAATGCCCGCCAGTGTTACCAGGACTACGCCCAACGTTTCAAGCCAGGGATTCATTTGCACCTTCCTCCGGACCTCGATGACCCCTGCCTACGCAGGGGCGGCACCTGCCCCCGCGAAAGCGAGGGTCGAGCCGGTCCGCGCTCTTTCTAAGACCATTTTATCAAATTTTGCCCCCGCGTTCAAGCCGGAAGTTCGCCTGCCTTGCGCGCATACGCGATTTACGATTGAGATTGGCACGGTTTGGACTTATAATCAATCGATGATGGCGCGTATACAACAGATAGAACGGAAAACTAAAATATATACAGTCAGCCAGGTTAACTCGCTTATCAAGGAGATTCTGGAAAATAATCTGCCTGGCTGGATGACTGTTACCGGCGAGATAACCGACTGGAAGCGGCACCATAGCGGGCACTGTTATTTTTCGCTAAAAGACGAAGGCTCGATTCTGCCGTGTGCGATGTGGAAGAGCAACTTCGCCAGGGTCAAATTCAAGCCGGAGAATGGGCTGGCCGTGCTGGCAAGCGGCTTCATTGACGTCTATGTGCCGCAGGGTAAATATAAATTCGTCGTTGAGCAGCTTATTCCGGCAGGCATCGGGGCGCTGCAATTAGCCTTCGAGCAGATGGTGAAAAAGCTCCAGGCCGAGGGGCTTTTTGATGACGCACATAAAAAACGAATTCCAGCATATCCGGAGAGGATCGGGATTCTGACCAGCGAATCTGGGGCGGCACTACACGACATAAAAGATAGCATCTGGAATCGCTGGCCGTGCGTCAAGTTGTTTCTGTATCCCGTGCCGGTGCAGGGCGAAGGGGCGGCGCAAGAAATCGCAGCAGCTATCAGAGACGTAAACAGGCGCAATAAGCAGTTCAGACTCGACCTTCTCATTGTTGGTCGGGGCGGCGGTTCGCTGGAGGATCTGCGGGCGTTTAATGAAGAAGTTTTAGCCAGGGCTATTTTCGATTCGAACATACCCATTATAAGTGCGGTCGGGCACGAGGTTGACGTCACAGTAGCGGATTTCGTTGCCGATGCCAGGGCCTCCACGCCCACCAAAGCGGGTGTCGTCGCGGTTTCCGACATGCAAGAGGTTCTGGGGCAGTTGGCGTATTTTGCGAAGAGATTAAGCTCGCAGACAAAAACCAGGCTACAACTTTGCCATGAAAGTTTGCAGACCATTCTTGCCAGCGCGGCCTTTAGGAATCCGCTCTTGCCGGTTCGCAACCGCGAACAACAACTAGACGAGCTAAGTACCATTCTGGCCAGTTCGACAAAGGCTCTGCTCACGGAGCTTAGGGATAGGCTTTACCTTTTTTATCAGCAGATCGTCAGGATTGAGCCGCATCGGCTGTTGGCCAGAAGAACAGTCGATTTGAACAATTTGCTCAATCGGGCGAACGTATCAATGGGCAAGATTATCGGCGTTTGCAAGATGCAGCTTACCGCCCAGGCAAATCGTCTGGCCGGCTTGAATCCGAAATCCGTCCTGCAGCGCGGATACAGTATTACCCGGAGCAGGCGGACGAGCCTGCTGGTAAGGACCGTTCAGGATGTCCAGATCGCGGACCTGCTGATTACTGAGCTTGCTAATGAGAATTTGATTGAAANNAGAATACAGAAGACAGCAGACAGAAGACAAAAGCTAACACTGCAATATCGAGCGGACAGATATGGCCAAGAACGAAAAGAAAAACGACGTCTCCAATCTGAGCTTTGAGCAGGCGATCAAGGAGCTGACCAGTATTGTGGAAAAAATCGAGCAGGGCGAGATTCCGCTGGAGAACAGCCTGCAGCAGTACGAAAGAGGAATGGCCTTGATCCAGCATTGCCGAACGACATTAGAGAAGGCTGAAAAGCGGATCGAGAAGATATCGAAACAGGAGAAGCCAGAAGACGGAAGTCAGAAAACAG
>JAFNGF010000220.1 GCA_017885385.1 Planctomycetota bacterium | reverse complement strand
CCCCACGTTTTACGTGGGGTTTTACGCGGGGTTGTTCTTAACCAGGGGCAGCCTTAGCAGCCGCAACGACAGCATCAAAACACTGTGGGTCAGCAACAGCGATCTCACTTAGCATCTTTCGGTTAAGCAGGATATTGGCTCTTTTGCACCCGTTGATGAACTGGCCGTACCTGATACCTCGCTGCCGACACGCAGTGCCCAAGCGTAGAATCCACAGACCTCGGAAATCTCGCTTTCGCTGCTTGCGGCCGATTCGAGCGTTAACTGCTGCTCGCACAGCGGCTTCCTGGGCGAGACGAATAGTTCTACCAGGCAGACTTCGGTGCCCCTTGACCGCTTTGAGGATACGTTTCTTAGCCTGTCGGCGCGCTGCACCTTTTCTTACTCTTGGCATATCAGCTTTCCCTTAAGAAATCGCGATTATTTGAGCTTGCTGGCGGCAAGCTGATTTCGAGCCGAGAAGCAAGCCTTGCGATATTACGTTGTTAGTGTCCTGCTCCAAATACCACAAAGGGAGCAATTCTCAGAGTCTAACCCTCAACCTTTTAGCAGCAGCGCCGGTAATAACGGAGGAGCCGCGTAATCGCCTTCGACGCTTGGCGCTCTTGCCGCTCATAAGATGGCTGTGACCAGGTTGTCTGTGTTTGATCTTGCCGGTAGCAGTAACTTTGAGTCGTTTGCGCAAGCCCTTATTGCTTTTCTGTTTAGGCATTTGGTTAATCCCTAAAGATATTTCTTGCCCGGTTCGCCGGGCGGCACAAACACGGTAGTTTAAGGTATTTGCACGTGCGGGTCAATACGGTAGGTGTAAATTCTCTCAAAATGAGCAAAATCGTGACTCTTGTCGGCTGACCGCCGGTTATCTGTGCATAGACACTGCTGTGAGCTATGGAGCCTGGAGCGATATACAGCCGGGGCGTCTGTCATTTTCGCACAAGTAACATAGTCATCCGTCTTCCAGCCATTCGGCTCGATTGCTCAACCTTTGCCAAGTCTTGCAGCAACGCGGTGATTTGGTCCAGCATCGCATAGCCGTGCTCTTTGTGCAGCATCTGGCGCCCGCGGAAGAATACGGTAAATTGCACCTTATGGCCTTTTCCCAGAAACTCGCGGGCGTGATTAAGCTTCACTTCCAGGTCATGTTTGTCAGTCTCGGGCCTGAGCCTGATTTCCTTCAGGGTCGTGCTGTGGTGTAGGGTCTTCTTGTGAGCCTCGCGAATCTTGCGTTTCTGTTGATACAGCCACTTACCGTAATCCATTATCCGGCAGACCGGCGGATTACCGTCCGGGGCAACTTCTACGAGGTTTAGCCCAGCCGCGTGAGCTCTGTTGAGCGCCTCAATTTTGTCTACAATCCCAACTTGATTGTTCGATTCATCGATCAGCCGAATCATCGCGGCTTTAATACCCCCATCTACCCTTAAGCTTCGCCTGCTGATTGTATACCACCTTACCTTTCTTAAAAGAACCCCCAGAGTATCCGACCGGCCTTACCACAACTGCCGAGAACGAGCGTCACCTTTAATCCAGCCAACTACTAATTATTACCTTTGGCCTGTAATGTCAATTTCAAAGCACAAAATCAGTTTCTTTATTGACAATTTTGCGTTTTGCCGCCTCCAGAAATTCTTCGATTGGCACAGTCTTATTCGGCTGTATCCCTCGCAGCCTGACGTTGACGGTGTTGGACTGGGCTTCTTTGGGACCCACAACGAGCATACAAGGCAGCTTTTCACCGTGGGCCCTGGCGATTTTTGCACCTATTTTTTCGTCCGATAGGTCGCAACTACATCGCAAGCCGGCCTGTTTGAGCTTAGTTTGAACAACCCCGGCATAATCATTAGTCTTTTCACTTATCGGCAGGATTCTTACCTGCTCCGGCGAGAGCCATAGCGGCAGATTGCCGGCGTAGTGTTCTATCAAGATTCCGATAAATCGCTCGAAAGAGCCCAGCACCGCCCTATGGATCATAACGGGCGTTTTTTCGGTATTATCCCGGTCGGTGTAAGTCAGGCCGAAACGCTCCGGCATCGAGAAATCGAGTTGAATCGTACCGAGCTGCCATGACCTTTTCAGACAGTCTTTTATGTGGAAATCTATCTTCGGCCCGTAAAATGCACCTTCGCCCTCATTGATTTTGTATGCAATTGCCTTGTGCTCGAGGGCGCCTTTCAGGGCGCCGGTCGCGATGTCCCAAACCTGGTCCGAGCCTATGTGCTTTTCAGGCTTGGTCGACAGCTCGACGTGAAAATCCTCGAACCCGAACGTGCGATATATCTCAAACGTCAGTTCGATAACGCCAATTACCTCAGATTCTATCTGCTGCGGCGTACAGAAAATATGGGCGTCATCCTGCGTGAATTGTCTAACTCTGAAAAGCCCGTGTATGACGCCGCTGGCTTCGTGTCTGTGCACCAGGCCAAGCTCGGCAACCCGCATCGGAAACTCACGATATGAATGCTGTCGCGTTTTGTAAACAAGGCATCCGCCCGGGCAGTTCATCGGCTTTATCGCATAGCTGACGTTGTCAAAAGCTGTAAAGTACATGTTTTCTTTATAGTTGTCCCAATGGCCGCTTTTGTGCCAGAGCTGCTCGTTGAGGATTAAAGGCGTCTTGATTTCCTGATAGCCGTACCTATTGTGAACTCCACGCCAGTAGTTCACGATCTCGTTCCAGATAATCATACCCTTGGGATGAATGAATGCGAAGCCAGGCCCCGCTTCATTGAAACTGAACAAATCCAAGTGTCTGCCCAGCACACGATGGTCTCGCTTCTTTGCTTCTTCCAGGCGTTGCAGATAATCGTCCAGCTCCTGTTTGGCTGCCCAGGCGGTTCCGTAGACCCGCTGAAGCATTTTTTGCGTTGGGTCGCCGTGCCAGTATGCGCCGGCGACGGACATAATCTTAAAGTTTCCGACTCTGCCGGTGCTCGGCACGTGCGGGCCGCGACACAGGTCTTCAAAGCCGTCGCCGTGAGAATAGAAGCTGATAATGTCACTATCCGCGTGGTCTATATTGTCGAGCTTGTATCTATCGCCCGCCAATTTTGCCAAAGCTTGGATCTTGCTCATTTCTTTGCGGATAAATGGCCTATCAGCGGCGACGATTTCCTGCATCTTTTGCTCTATCCGTCCGAAATCGTCCGGCCGAATCGGTTCGTCAAGGTCGATATCATAATAGAATCCGTCTTCTACAGCTGGACCGTAAACCAGTTTTGTGGCCGGCCAAATACTGCATATAGCCTCAGCCATTACGTGCGCGCAGCTATGCCGCATTATCTCAAGACCCTTATCATCGTTAGCTGTGACGATTTGCACGTCTACATTGTTAACGATAGGGGTGGATAAATCAACAACTTTACCGTTGACTCTCGCTGCCACTGCTGCTTTTGCCAGAGCCGGGTCTATCCGTTCTGCTATCTGTATTGGAGTTGTCCCGTTGCCAACACTTAACGTACTGCCGTCCGGCAGTGTCACGTTTACCATATAGCCACCTGGTCCATTAAAACCACTGTCCCTGCTTAGAGAATACATCGTTATCTGTGCTTGTCAAGCACCCTACCAAGCGAAATCAAAATGCAAAGAGGAAAAATCAAAATTGTGGAATTGCCCGAAGCGGCAACAGATTCCTCAATTTTGCATTTTGCTCTTTAATATTGGATTTATGCGACTTTTAGCTGTATAATGTACTTGTCCTCAGGCTGGAAATAAGAGGGAGACGATATGGATGTGGCTTTGGTTCTATTTAAGAAAGACGGCTCACGTAAGGTCTTTCCTTTGCTCAGCAACATAACGGTAATCGGCCGCCGCGGCGATTGTGACCTGCACATCCCGCTTATGGCCGTTTCGCGAAGACACTGCCAGCTGAACCAGAACAAGGATACTCTGAAAATTCGTGACCTGGGCTCGCGCAACGGCACCTACCTCAACGACGAGCACATAGACGCGGCGACTGCCCGTGCAGGTGATTACCTCAGAATAGGGCCGCTTGTCTTTATGCTGCAAATCAACGGCCAGCCTAAAGAGATTGTTCCTCCGGAGCTCGCCGCACCAAAACGGGCCAAGCAAGAAAAACCCGCTGCAAAAGCCGCCGTAGAAAAGGAATCGGACATATTCGCTGATGTCGACGAGGACGCATCAGATTCCTTCTTGGCTGAGCTGGAAGACCTTTGAACCCGCTGTCTTCGGAGCGTTTTCTGGAGAAACCTTATGCAAGCAGCGAACTTCAGCCCGGGTTTCTCAGCAATTGCATACTCTTCCTGGTTAGGTGATTTCACCCAACCCTCATCTGCATTGTCGCTGCCTTTTAGTCCGGTCAGACTCATCTGCCTGGTCGTATGGGTATATTTGTGTCTGTATTTTGTCCAAATCGTCCAATTCAGCCCGCTGGTATCCAAGAAGTTCAGGCCGATTGCCAACGTCATAACTCTCTTCGCAGGGCCGTTGCTGCTGCTGGGGCTGCTGATAGCCGATGCGGCCAAAAAGTCTTCGCAGGGCGACCAGAGCCTCTTTGAAGTGCTAAAAGACCAGATAATAAATGCTCTGGCTAATATTCGTTCGCAAAGGACTGCCCGACAACAGGACGTTTCAGCCATAAGGCTGCTCGATTCGTCGGGCAGAACCATTGATGAGATATATGGTCACGGCTCCAAGAAGGCACAGCGCAGTCAAATCCTTGAGCTGACCGAACAGATTATTGGCGATGCGCTCCAGCAGCGGGCAAGTGACATCCTGATTGACCCGAAGGACGAAGCGACCTATACGATCAGGTTTCGCGTCGATGGAGTGCTAAGAGCCGTAAGGAAACTCAAATCCGACACCTGCCAGGCGGTCGTAAATAGCATCAAAGCGGTCTCCGGCATGGATATTGCCGAGAAAAGGAGGCCTCAGGATGGCGCCTTTATCGCAAAGAAGGGCCAGGCTACTTCTTCGTTTCGGGTGGCAAGTGCCGGTGTCCTTAACGGCGAAAAGTTGTCCATACGGGTGCTCAATCAAAATGCCGGCACTTTTACTCTGGCCGACATTGGCTTTACCGACAAGCAGCTGTCAACTATCAAATCTGCGATAAGTAAGCCCTCCGGCATGGTGCTGATGTGCGGCCCGACCGGCAGCGGT
>JAFNGF010000219.1 GCA_017885385.1 Planctomycetota bacterium | reverse complement strand
GGATGCTCCAAGAAGGATATCCAGAATGATTTGAGGTATTTGGAGCGGTTGTGGACAGCTATCGAAAATCGCATCGAAAACGGCAAAGTGCCCGGTGAGCTGTATCAGGAATCAGACCTGGTCATAAGGGCGATGAGAGATGTATTCAACAGCCGAATAACCAATATAGTATGTGATTCGGAAAATGTGGTGCGCAAAATTAGGGAGTTTCTTTCTATTGCTGCGCCGCGCGTGAAACAGAGGATTACATATTACGACAGCAAAGTTCCGCTGTTTCATAAGTACGAGATTGAGGACGAAATAACAAAGATCCAGTCGCGCATGATTGCGCTTAAGGGCGGCGGCTCAATCGTGATTGAGCAGACCGAGGCGTTGGTCGCGATAGATGTCAATAGCGGACGCTCTCGTAAGCAAAAAAGCGCCGAGCAGACCGCTTACGAAACCAATATGGAGGCGGCGCCGGAAATTGCCCGACAGCTCAGACTGCGAGACCTGGGCGGACTGATAATGTGTGATTTTATCGATATGCGCAATCAGAGACACCGCAAAGAGGTGGAAAAGGCTTTCCGTGACGCCGTCAAGCCCGACCGTGCCCGCACGAGAATATTGAAGATAAGCAGGTTTGGCGTGGTGGAAATGACGCGCCAGAGGATGCGTCCCTCGCTGCAGTCCAGCACCTATCTGGCATGTCCGCATTGCGCCGGCACCGGCTTTATCAAAAGTCACGAATCGTTGGCTATTGAGCTTATTCGTGTGCTGAATCTTTCAGCCGCCAAGAAGCAGATAAAGCGGATCGAGCTGTCCGTGTCGCCGGAAGTTGCCGAGTACCTGCAGAACGAAAAGAGAGTGGCGGTTATACAAATAGAGCAGCTTAATGATAAACGGGTCGTCATTCATTCGGTTCCGGAATATACTGCCGAAAAATACGAATTGCTCTGTTACAACGAGCGAGGGAGCATGCTAAAATTGTAGCATCGGTTCTTATATGTCTAAAAGAGCGCACGCACAGTTAGTCGCCAATATCAAGGAGATATGCCTGCCCACAAAGGCAAAGCTGGATAAGGTCGTTTGGGTTGGCAGGTCGGTGAGATTTGACCTTGACTACGCCCGAAGTGTGATCAAAGCGGAAGCCGACGCCATAGCTGCTGTTGCGCCGATTGTGGATGCATCTTTTGCCAGGGCTGCGGAGATGATCTATAACTGCACCGGCTCCTGCATCGTAAGCGGCATCGGCAAGGCGGGAATAATCGGGCAAAAGATCAGTGCAACTCTCGCCTCCACCGGCACGCCAAGCCATTTTCTTCATCCTGCTGAGGCTGTGCACGGTGACCTCGGCAGACTGCGCAAAAGCGATATAGTGATTGTGCTAAGTTACGGCGGCGAGACGGACGAAGTCGTTCGGCTGATAAATCTGGTCAAGCAGCTGGAGATTGAGCTGATTGGCGTAACCGGCGAAAGGGATTCCACCTTGAGCCGGCACGCCGATGTGGTGCTTTGCATGGGCCGAATGTCCGAAGCTTGTCCGCTTGGTGTTGCTCCGAGCGTATCCACTACCTGTATGCTGGCGGTCGGGGACGCGCTGGCTTTTACCGTAATGAAGGCACGCCATTTCAGCGTTGAGGACTACGTCAGGTTTCATCCTGGAGGCTCACTCGGCGCAAAGCTGATGACGGTCCAGCAGTCGATGATGTTCAAGCCGGGCGAGAAACTGCCCATCGCCCAATTCACCGATACTATAGAAAAACTGCTCCGCAAGACCAGTGACATCAAACGCCACGGAGCGGTGATGGTGGTTGACAAGGCCGGCAGATTGGTGGGGATCATAACCGATGGGGACCTGCGCCGTCTGCTGACTAAGGAAGGAGGGCGCGCCTTTGAAATGAAAGCAGGCGATGTCATGACCGCCAACTGTAAGAGAATAAGAGCCGACGCCCTTGCTTGCGAGGCGACAGCCATTTTCCATAAGCATAGAATAGATGAGCTTCCGGTGGTGGATGCGGATGACAGGCCGGTCGGCTTAATCGATGTGCAGGACATCGTGACCATAAAGGTTGTTGGATAGAATTTCGTGTTGCTCGGATCAGAGCCGCGACCTCGGATCAGAGCCGCGACCGTAAGGGAGCGGCAAGCGGTATGCCAAATCTCGCAGACATCGAAATGCTGGTTTTGGATGTTGACGGTGTTTTGACCGATGGGACGTTGACAATTAGCGCCGACGGCAGCCAGAGCCAGACCTTCAATGTTCTGGATGGGCACGGAATCCGGCTGTGGCAAAGGGCAGGCCTGAAGGTGGCATTTCTTAGCGGCAGGGCGTCTGATGCGATAATGCACCGAGCCAAACAGCTCGAAGTCGAATACGTGCTGCAGGATTGCCGCCACAAGCTTGATGCTCTGAAAGAATTTCTTGCCCGGATTGGCCTTCCGCCGGAAAAGGTGGCCTATGTTGGGGATGATTTGCCGGACTTGCCGGCAATAAGATATGTCGGGTTTGGCGTAGCGGTTGCCAATGCCGTCGCTGAAGTAAAGCAGCATGCCGATCTTGTAACGATTCGGCCCGGCGGCGCTGGCGCCGTAAGGGAAGTAATAGAGTACATTCTGAAAAATACCGGCAGGTGGGACGAGCTTATGAAAAGGTATCTGCCGCAGTGACGAAAATGCAAACGCTATGGACCTTAAGCTTCGCACAATTATTATAGGGCTTGTTTCGCTGGGCGGTCTGCTGGTCGTATATCTGCTCTATAGCGGGATAAGCCAGACGCCACAGATGGATATTGGTCAGGCAGGCAGATTAACTGAGTCGGCCGACCAGAACGATGCCGATCACTTTGACAGCGAGCTCGGCAAGATCGGAGATGTCGGAGTCGGCGCCGTCAAAAAATTTGAATACTTGCACCGTGACCAGAACGGCAGCGTGGATAGAAGATTCGGGTTCAGAGAGCTCCTGCACCAGTCAAAGGGCCAGTGGGAAACCGACAAACCCTATATGGAGGTTCTTTTGCCCGTTAAATGTAACGTTACCGCCGACAGGGCAAGGGTGGAGGTTGAAGATGCTGCCGGCGGGCTTAGTATAAAAGACGCCATATTCACCGGCAATGTTGTCATGCATATTCTGCCGGGCGAGGATAGTGACATCAAGGAGAGCTTTATTTACCTTGACGATATCGCCTTTGACAGTAAGAAGTCCCAGTTTTCCACGCCGGGGCCGGTTAGATTTGTCTGCGAGGATGGTCAGATGCTGGGCCGCGGTCTGGAGCTTATCTATAACGAGGCACTCAAACGCGTTGAGTTTTTCAGGATAGTTGATTTGGACAGCTTTCGTATGAAAAGCTCGCCCACAGCTTTGTTTGCCCGGTCGCCGCCGGTCAATACGGGCCCTAACGGTTCAAATAGCCCCGGCAGTCCCCAGCAGGCCGACCCGAAGCAGGGCGAATACTATAGATGTATGTTCCGCGAAAATGTGGTGGTTGACAGTCCGGAACATCTGGTTTTAGCCCGCGATAATGTCTCTATTAATAACATATTCTGGTCCGCAGCGGCGGGCAAAAAGGCCGCCGAAGCGCCGCCGAGTGATGCCAATGATGTCAAGCCGGTCGAGAATCCTGTCACGACGGACACTGAGCCGAACAGACCTCCGACGGAATCCGGCCAGATAGTGATTACCTGTGACGGAGGCATCATTATCGCGCCGATGAGCTCTGACCGCCCCCCGGCTGGTTCCGAGGAGCTCAGTTCCGAGCTGGCGAAGGGCGAAAGAAAACTTCCGGCAGACTTCAACGATGCCGCGGATAGGCCCGCCACTGTCGCTCAAAGAATTGACTATGATGTCTCTACCGGCGACACTATTCTTGGCGGGCCGGTCGAGCTTGATTTCTACGCCGATATGAATGACCTGGTCAGAGCCGAGGCCGGCAAAAAAATCTTGCCCGTACAGGTAACCGCCCAGAAGGAAGCGAGATTTGTAGCAGCATCAAAGCAGGTCGTCCTGCGGGGCGATTGTGTGGCGACAATGCTGCTGCAAGATCCAAACGTCCAGCAGAAATATACGCTCTCATCCGAAACGTTTACCATAGACTTGTTGGGCGATATGGCCTACGAGTCCCGGCTGCGGGCCGGCGATATTAGGCATCTGACTACGGANNGTGGTCAGGCTCTCCATTCTTAAAACAGCGGGACAGGAGCTGCTCGGCGGCGTCGAGCTGAAATGCCGCAGGATCGATTATGACGCGGCTCAGCAGGTATTCGTAGCCGCCGGGCCTGGGATACTAGTGGTGGATAATTCCCAAGTCTCCGAGCCCAGCCCCAAGCCGGGCGGATTTAGCCTGCGCAAACGCTGCTACGCCTTTTTGCAGTTTTTCGATACGTTAAAGTATTATATGAAAGCGAACCGCGTGGTTGCCGATGCGAAACCGCCGGACACGCTGCAGATCGATTATTTCCCCGTGGTCAAAGACCAATACGGACAGCACGCGGTAGCTACGGCGGCTCACGTCGAGTTCAACCTGGTGGAAAGTGCCGACCGTCGAAATGAGCTCTCGACCCTTACCGCCTCGGGGGCGGTCACGTATGAGGACGAAGATAATCAATTCGCCGGAGGCGACCTGTTTTATGACCGCGAGAAATCGCAGCTTTTGCTCAAGGGCGACGAATTTGCTCCCTGCTACTTCAATGGGGCGCTTGTTCAGAGCATCTTGTACGACCTCAAGACCGGCAAAGTTCAAGCCCCGCTTGCCGCACCCGGCGCAGTGCNNTCTTCTATACTAAGCTCGTCCAGGCGGGCGACGATTTTTTCCGCCAGGCTCAGTTGGTCGGCGTCGTAAGAGTTGGTCACGGCAACGCTGTGCATCCCCGCGGCACTGGCGGCCTCCAGACCCCAGTGCGAGTCTTCAATAACGATACATTCTTTTGCGGCGATGGAAATCTGCCGGTTGTGGTTCAACTTTTGCAAGGCCAGCAAAAGCCCTTGCGGACTTGGCTTACCCTTTTTAACCTGCTCGGCGGAGACTACCACAGCAAAAAGCTCTCGCAGCCGGGCCTTTTCCAATATGATTTCGATCTCCGGCAGCAGTGCGCCGGAGCATATCGCCATCGGGANNGGGTCTTTTGTGCCATCAAGTTTCTCATATTCCGGCAGTCCAGTTTCAGCCGGTTTCTCTTTGCAACCAACTTGAAGCAATCCGCATCGGTTAAGCCGAGATATTCTTTGTAATAATCCTTTGTGGATATCTCGATGTCGAGCTGTGCCAGGACCTTGTTGAAAGCCCGAAGGTGCAGAATCTCCGAATCGGTTATTACACCATCGAAATCGAATATGGTCGCCTTGAGCATAATCAAACCTGTCCGAGTGTTTCCAGTTCTGTAATCCAATCATTAAAATGCGGACATTCCTGACGCATTGTGTTCAAACCAATTCGACTTGCTGCGGNNGAAGGGCAGGTGTCATAATGATCATTAATCTCTTCAGGAGTTGAGAATTCATTGCGCATTGTCAGAAAAGTGGAAGATAGCTCTTTGTCACCAAGGCTCTCCGCTAATAACGCCGGTGACGAAAAGAGTAAAGCTTCAAATTCGTGCATCTGAACATAGGGAATAAGACGACGAGGATTAAAAGAATTTCCCAAAGACTCGGCGATATCCTCCAAAATGCTGCGTTCGACTATATCCGCTTTTTCTGCAGAACTTTGGCAGCGATTTGCTTGATTTCTGCCTGGCCAGTCTGTAGGCATTCCATAAAAATCAACCATCGTTGTACAAATTAAAGCAGTATCTTCTTTCAAAGATCTCACAATAACATCTTTAGTTTTAGCATACGGGGGTATTCCACCCTGTCGCCTGAGCATAACCGCATGTAAGTAAATCAGGCGAGAGTCAAAATGAGGTTCTAAAATATCTCTGATAAAAGTTCGTTCAGTCTGGCCTTCCACAAGCACGCGAATCCTATTCATTCTCCGGCCTCCCCTCCAAAAGATTCATTTCCCAAAGTTCGCCGAGAGAATAATCGTCAATCCATTGTTTTAATTTCTCCTGTGGAAGTCGTCTGAACACAGATTCTCCATTCTTACGCTCAACAACGATAATATCCTTGGGATCGAAGTGGCTAATCAGACTCGCCGATTGAGTAGCCACAATAACTTGCGTTTTAAACGAAGACTTTTTAATCAATTCCGCCAACAACGCCAATGCCAATGGATGAAGGCCAAGCTCGGGTTCATCTACTATAATTGTTGACGGTGGATTGGGTTGCAATAACGCCGTCGCCAGACAAATAAAACGCAACGTACCATCCGATATCTGACTGGGATGGAATGGATAATCAGTCCCTTTTTGGCGCCACTCAAGGAGTGTTTCATCCTTGTCTTCTTCATCAAGTAACCGAAATTCATCAAAGAATGGGGCAGCCAATTGAATAGTCTCACAAATCCTTTGGTATTGTTTCTCATGCTTCTTTTTTAAAAGTAAAAGGAACCCTGCAAGGTTACTTGCATCCGGCCGTAGATATTCATAATCTCTCTTAGAACAGGGTCTTTTAACTGCTGCAAGATCACTGGTATCATGGAAATGATAAAACTTCAAACCTTCAAGAGCAGCTTTAAGAGGAGCAGCAATTTTCCCTTCATATTCTTTTGACTCCTCGTCGCTTGACCGAAGATTTAATCTTGATTGAGTTACCCCGCTAGTGGGTGCCCAACTAACGCTCCAACCGTGACCTTCCACATTGGCGTCCTCCCGCAGAGAGATTAAAGTGTTTCTCACAGAGGGAGACAATTCAATTTTCCATTCTATTTCTGCATCTCTAGATATTATTTCTCCAATAAGTTTGTCTGTTATTTTTGAACCAAGATATAGCAGGCTATTGGCGCCTCCATGGTAATCCACAAATAAATTCAGTTTGCCTTTAGCAAAGGCTTGCAACAGGTTGAAGAAGCTGACGAAATTGCTTTTTCCTGACCCGTTTGGGCCAATCAGGATATTGAGATTTCGAAGCTCGAAGTCCTCGAGACTCCTAATTGACTTATAGCCTTTAATAGTTAATCTGCTAATTGCCGCTCCCATGTCCTTTTCCTCTTTATGTCAAATCCAGTCCGGAAACAAAAAAACCCTGGCTGTTTTTGCCGGGGTTTCATTATACAATTGACAATCGACAATTTACAATGATTTCATCCAGGTTCTGCTATCAGGCCAGCAATCACCTCATAGTCCGTAAAAGTTGACTTATCGCCGCTGCAGATTAGCTCGGCCAGAGGTGCAATCTTTGCCGCATTTTTACTAATGTATCTTCGAGCAAGTGCCGCTTTGTGCAGTTTTGAATTCTCGTTATTTACCTTTGTGCTGGCTTGGCCGCACAGTAAATAACCATTAATCAAGTCTATGGCAATATCGACCAGCGCTCTGCCGTAAAGGTCCATATATTCAGTGCCGTTTTCCTTCACAAAGGCAATGGACGTTTTTAATTGTTCTGTGCCCTCAGCCAGTCGTTTGAGCAGGTCCTGCAGCTCTGGATTGAATTGCTGGTGGAGATACTCAGCGATGAGATTTTCGGCTGTGCCACTGCAGACGCCGCGTACCGCGGCGACGACTTGAAGCTGGCTTGTCCCTTCGTAAATGGTGGTGATTCTGGCGTCACGGGCGTGCCGTTCACAGGCGTAATCTCGCATATACCCGCTGCCGCCGAGCACCTGAATCGCATCGTAGGCGACTCTGTTGCACATCTCAGAGCAGTAGTATTTGCTCATCGGCGTCAGCATCGCCGCGTATCTTTTGTATTTTCGGGCGGCGTTTTTGAGCTCTTTGGCCTGCGCCGCATCTTCGGGCGGGTTTGTCGCCAGTCGTCTGGCGTAGGCAAGCTCCATATCCACCACATGCGAGGTCTCATATAGAAGTGCCCGCCCGGCTTCGATGGCGACCTTCATATCAATTAGCATATCGCGGACGGCGGGCAGCCTCTCAATAGCGACGCCGAACTGCTTCCGGCTGGCGGCATAATCACGGGCGACACGAAACGCGGCTTCGGCGATGCCAACCGATTGCGCAGCGATGCCGATACGGGCGCCATTCATCAGGCTCATAACGTAAGTTATAAGTCCACGCTGCCGTTCGCCGATTATCTGGCAGGGTGTATTATCAAAGAATATTTCACAGGTTGGCGAACCATGGATGCCGAGCTTGTCTTCCAGGCGACGGATGTGTACCGTAGGGCCTCTGTCGCAGACAAACAGGCTCAGTCCTCGCCCGTCACTTATCTCGGGCTCACTGCGAGCCAGCACCAAAAGCACGTCGCCGCAGCCGTTGGTTATGAAGCGTTTTACGCCGTGCAGATACCACTGGCCGTTGCCGTCCTGAAACGCCCGCAGCATAACCTTCTGCAGGTCGGAGCCGGCGTCCGGCTCAGTCAGGACCATCGCGCCGGTTACTTTGCCGGCGGCAAAATCGTATAAGTATTTCTGTTTGATTTCTTCGGAGGCGAAGGCGTTGATGGTCTCGGCGATTCCCTGCAAGCCGAATATGTTCATAAGTGCTGCGTCTGCCCGTGAGACGATCTCGATGGCCATTGAGTAGACAAGATTTGGAAAATTTAGCCCGCCGAACCGGTAGGGCAGGGTAAAACCCATTACCTCAGCCTGGGCAAGTTTTTCGAGCGATTCTGCAATTGCCTTTGGGCGAGTCACTGAGCCGTCCGCGTTAAGGGTGTTGCCCTGGCGGTCGACCTGCTCGGCACGCGGAGCGATAAACTCGCCGGCAAGCTGGCCGAGCGCATCCAGCACCATATCGTAGTTCTGTATGGCCTCGTCGGCGTCGGCCGGAGCGTAATCGAATTGGCCTGCGAAGTTGAATTTCTCCTCGCAGATTTCCGCCAGTTCGCGTAAGTTTATGTGCCTGAACAGAAATTGTATATCGTCGTTGTCCCTATAGAAGTTTGCCATGATCTGTCTCGTCTATGTCATTGCGAGGAGCGCAGCGACGAAGCAATCTAAGACCTGTCTGATGAGATTGCCACGCTTGGCTGCGCCTCGCTCGCAATGACAACTGCAGTCTGTTTCCTCTATTTATTTTCTACATCCTTTTCTTTAATTGCTGTTATCATTTTGGGCACAACCTCGTTTAGGTCGCCGAGTATCTTGTAATGTGCGATCTGGAAGATGGGCGCTTCAGGGTCCTTATTAATGGCGACAATCTTTTGGCTCTGTGACATTCCTGCCTGGTGCTGAATTGCGCCGCTGATTCCAACTGCTATATACAGGCTGGGCCGGACCGTTGTGCCGGTCTGGCCGACCTGGTGGTCTTTGTCGATAAAGCCGAGATCCACCGCCGCTCTGGAGCCTGCGGGGGCCGCCCCTAAGCAATTTGCCAGATCCCAGATGAGTTTGAAGTTTTCTTTGCTGCCCACGCCTGCTCCGCCGGCTACAATTATTCTGGCTCCCTTTAAGTCGACCTTTTTTGGCCGTTTCTGCTCGGCGAGAATCTCCAGAGGCAAATCCTGCTGCGAAAGCTGCGTCTTTAATTCGATGATTTCGCCCTTGCGTTTGACGTCCGGCTGCGGCATCGGCATCACGCCTTCGCGGACGGTGGCCATTTGCGGCCAGCGGTCGTAATTTATAATGGTTGCGACTATATTTCCGCCGAAAGCCGGCCTGACTTGAAATAGCAGGTTTTTGTGCAGCTTTCCGTCCTTTACAGTCTGGTGGTCGCCGATTTGCAGGTCGGTGCAGTCGGCGGTAAGCCCGGCTTTAGCTGCACTGGCAATTCGCGGCGCCAGGTCCCTGCCGGTCGTAGTTGCTCCGTAAAGCACAATTTGTGGCTTGTGCTTGTGAATCAGCTCGACCATTACCTTTGCGTAGCTATTTGTTTGGTAGGCCCGTAGAAGTGGCTGCTCAACCACGTATACTTTGTCGGCGCCGTACTGCACTAATTTTGTTGCCAGACCCTTGACCGTGTCACCCAAGAGAACGGCGGCCAATTTCACGCCCAGCGAATCAGCTAACCTTCGGGCTTTGCTCATCAGTTCGAGCGGCGTATCCTCTAAGTGCCCATTATGCTGCTCGGCAAAAACCCAAACCTCACCTTTTCTGTTCACATCTATCATAGCCTGCATCCAGAATGTCGTGATTCGTATCTCGCGGTGTGTGCCCCAAAGTTGATCTCTGCCAGGCGAGTGTGACCAAATGCTATTTTCTGCTGGTGGATTCTCTTGGTGGGATTATGCTCTGGACTGGTCCGCTGGCAGAGGCCACAATCTGGCCGGTGGCGACATCCCGTATTTCAACTTTGCCCTCGGTGGATATTACCTTCTCCTCCAAGGAGCCGATCAGCCTATACATTCTCCCTGCCGCCGCTTCAAATACAAGATGAAGTGGNNAAGATGCCGACGTCCGGGCCTAATTGTAAGACTGCCACTTCCTCACTTGCCCGGGCCGGCCCCGGGTACATCCGTACGACCGACTCGCAGCCGGCCAGAATCAAACAACACCCTGTCAGCAGGCCAAGCATAGAAATCTGTGCCGTTTTCATGGCCCCTTGCTCCTTTCCCCACAATTCACGAATCAGGCTATTATCTTGTCTTC
>JAFNGF010000218.1 GCA_017885385.1 Planctomycetota bacterium | reverse complement strand
CCGGCTGGGACGAGATTACCAGGTCTAAGATAGAGGTTAAGAACACGCGGGATATTCCTGTCAAGGTGGAGATTCAGCGTAATTTTGATAGTCCCTCCTGGACGCTTAAGGAAAGCGGCGATTTCGATAAGTTAGAGAAGGTGGACCTGGACACGGTCAAATTCACGCTGGAGCTGAAGCCTCGTTCTGTAAGGCAGTTCAGCTACATTTTGACGGCCTATCGTGGCGTAAGGGCCGAGGAAACTACCCGGCAGCTTCGCCTTTTCAAGACCGAAAATAGTAACCGTGGTAAATAGGCAGCGTTGTATCTTTGAATGATCTCTCGACTTCGCTCGAGACAGGCTTAGCCGGCGGATTTATCCGCCACACGGACGGCGGATTTGCCGTCTGAGGGGTCCCTTCGACTTCGCTCAGGGCAGGCTTGCGTATCCGGCGTCGATCCCCGCGCAGGCGCTCGACCGCGTGGCGGGCAAATTGCGTGTACCAGGGCAACTGCCACCCAGACGCCGCCGGCAATGACTGCAAGGGCTGAAATCGCTACCGCAACCAGGAAAAGCACTCCCATCGTTTATGCCTCAACTTTACCGCGGAGTTCGCGGAGTTCGCAGAGAAGAATAAGACCGACACAGATAAACACTGATTAACACGGTAACAAAATTACCAGTCCCGATCAGGGATGGCCGAGCCATTGCAAAACAGTGTGAATCCGTGTAAATCGGTGTCTAAAGAACATTTTTCGCGCCTGAGGCGGGCTTGCCCAACCAGTGTCCTAAAGCATACGCCAACAGCGCCGAGCCGAGAGCCGGAATAATAGCAGGGACCTTAATCGCTGTCGGTAAGAAAAACTGAAATATTACAGCAACACACGTGCCGACTCCCATAGATAGGATTCCGGCGAGAGGACGGGGAGCCTTTAGCCATAGACCAAAAATAAGAGCGGGCAGAATCGCGGGAGCCCAAATACTGTAACAGGCCAACAAGCCCTCTATCACGCTTGGCACGAACGCCGCCGCCGCCGCGGCGACACCGGCAATAATAATCGTCGAATAACGCCCAGCCTTCAGCGCAAGCCTGTCCGGCAACTTCGAAAATCTGCGAATGATGTCTTGCGTGAACACCACCGCCCCTGCGTTGAGCAGCGAATCAAGGCTCGACAGCACTATCGAAACGAGCGCCACCAACAAGAGGGCATACCCGACGTGGGGCATTATTTGTCTGACAAAACTTAGAAGCACGTAGTCTTGCTTGGTATCGTTGGCAACGATGGTCCTGGCAACGATTCCCATCGCTATCATCACGGTGAACCACAGAGTGCTGAAAACACCTGCCAGGATAAAACCGTTACGTGAGACCTTGGTTGTCTTGGAGGCAAGGGCAAGATTCGCATAAGGAGGTATGAGCGTCTCGCCAAGCAGAAAAGCCGCAACAAAGCCGACTATCTCTATAGTGGAGGTCGATCTAAACCCCTCNNAGCAGCGCATACAACAAGGTCAAAGGCAGAAGTACGGCAAACAGCACGAAATGAAAGGCATCGGTAATAACGCTCGCCCGCAATCCTCCGAACGTCGTGTAGGACGCCGTGACGACCGCAACGACCGTCACGGATAGCCATCGCGGCAGTCCGAATATGTCGTTCAGGACCACGCTCCCGGCGCTAATCATTACTGCCGAGAACAACGTGCATAAGGCCACGGATATAACGCCGGCGAGAATCTGGCACTTGCGGTCGTACTTTTGACCGATCGCATCTCCCAAGGTGTAGCAGTCTTTCAACTGCCTTAGCTTCGGGGCGACAAGTAACCCGACAAAGATGTTCTGGACGGCGTAAGCCAATCCAACCGCCAAAAAAAGGAAACCACTTTTGAATCCCCTTCCGACAAAGCCGATCGAAAAACCCGGCCCTATGTAGTCGGCGGCGATACTGCCAAATATCAGCGCCAGCGGCAGCTCCCGCTTGGCTACGGAGAAGTCTTCAAACTCGCGGGCAGAGCGTGCGCGGATAGCGACAAACGCCAGCGAAATCACGTACAGAGCAACAGCAGCTACAGGTAAGACCGTATCCATGCCTCTGCCCAAACGGAAAGCTTAAAGTTCAAAGCCCAAAGCCAAGCAAGGGCATAGTTTTTGGCCTTCAGCTTTCCTGGAACATTTCCTCTTCCAGCTCGTTGATCGCCGCGTCTAATTCAGACTCAGTACGGATCCATCCAAATCTCACATCCACAAGAAAGGTCTGGTACCATTGAATTAGGTTCTTGGCAAAGTCTTCATCTTTGCAGTAGATGCCGAACGATATTTCTCCTGCGTGCGATCCAGCTTTTCGAGGTATGTGGGGGAAGGCAAGAAGAACGGCGGTCTTGGTTAACAGGAACTCCAAGTCAGACACTTTACTGTTGTATATACGCAGTCTGCCCGATTCGATTGCCCCGGGATATTTACGAAAAAGGTGGTGGGCGGCATTGGAGAAACCCGGCACGCTCAGATTCATTGCGCGGTGGACTTTCACATCCGGGTAATCTTCTATAATTTCATACAGCGTGCCAAGATAGTCCTCCACAGGCTGCCTCTCTCCTTCAAACAGCATACACGTCCACAGCTCGCTGTAGCCTGTGGCGTCAAGCTGGTCCTGGAGCATTTTCTTGGCAGCATTGTAGGTTTCTCTTCGGCTGCCCAGGACTTTCAACTGGCGTTCGGGCAAGATCTTCGCCCAAGGGGGCAAGTCTTTTGCAAGGCAGTCCGGCGGACAGACGCCAAGCCGAGTTAAAAGCCTCAAAAACTGCTTTTCTGCGGAACCGTAGAACCTTCTGCCGACGACGCTGCCTACATTCCCATTGCACTCCATCCCGAACTGCTTGTGGTAGCCGAACGAGAGACGGTGCACATCATAGTGCTCGCCCTTCAATGCTTTTTCCATTTCGACAATTAGGCCGACTGCTTGCTTTTCGGGCGCGCTATCAATTGATAGATGAACGTTTGGGCACAACACGATAGGCCTTTTACCTATCATAACTGAAAGATATGCAAGCTCCTGGACGGCCTCCTGCAGCTCTTCTCGCCCGTCATACAGCTCGGCACATACGAAGGCAACCACCACGTTGGAGAAAGTGACTTTGTTTTGGCGGGGTTGTATGGTCGCAGGATCTATCCGTGACGAAGGTTCCTTGTCTTCAAAATAGCATGAGGAACACTGATAGCAGTCCAAAATCATAGCAGGTCCTCGGCCCCTAATTTTGGCCGCAGAGGACACAGAGAGCACCGAGATTTTGCTGATATAGTCCTTTTAATTCTCTGTGGACTCTGTGCTCTCTGTGGCGACTTCTTGTTTCTTTGAACGTCCGTTGCGTTTTATCGGCGACGATGCCCTGGCTTTTTTCAATCGACACGCGATCGCAGCATTGACGCGCGAGACAAATAGGCCCACGTCGGGGGTAACAGCCTTGTCGGCGAACCCGACGCTGTTGAGAATCCGCGTGACCTCGGTGGCCTGCCAAAACTCCGCCGAAGAGGCGATCCTGCCTGCTTCCTCACGGGTCAGCGACTTCAGGAAATCCGGCATACAGCCATCACGCAAAGCACCCGCGTAATCGACCAGCAATTCTTGAATTTCTCGGTCTATTTGAGGCATTGTTCGCTACTCCTAATTTTAGCCACAGAGGACACAGAGAGCACCGAGGATTTAGCGTTATAGTCTTTTTAATCCGCCAGGCGTCCGGCGGGTTAATTTGCTCTTTTCTCTGTGATCTCTGTGGCGACTTCTTGTTTCTTTTCTAACAGCAGTCGGACAGCATCTTCTTGAGCTTTAATATGGTCCGAAACTCCAGCATTTTGACTGCCCCGACCGTGGTCTTAAGCTCATTAGCGATCGCCCTATTGGACAAACCCTGCATCCAGAGTTCTATAGCCCGTCGTTCGCGGGCCTTCAGCCGGCCAAGCATCCGCCGAAGAATCTGTCCAAGCTCCGCCTGGGACATCGTCTCCAGAACGTCCAAATCCGGGGCAACAAGATTCGTCAAGTCTCGCTGTGACAAATACGAATTTCGATTTATCCTCCTATACACCTCCCGTAGGTGCTTGCGCATATAGTACAGATACACGTTTCTCAAGAGATCTTTTTCATCGGTGATGTTGCGTAAGTGCCCCGGGTCTTGCCATATATCTGCATAAACGTCTTCCAATACGTCCTCGCACTCGACCTCGTTACCGAGGTAACGATACAAGCACCTGATGAAGATTCCAAAGGTGGCTCGCACAAAAGGCTCCATCGCCCGACGGCGATGTTCCAAATCCGGGTCTGTCAGGCCTTTTAGGGCGTTGCGAAGCCGTTTATCCATACTTAAAATTATACCGTAAAAGTATGAGGCCTTCAACCGCCAAAATGGGCGACCCCCGCCGTTTTGCCCCGATCTATCGGGACAGCCGGGTAGACCCGGCGACCCCACGTTAAACGTGGGCAAAATCCCCCAGTAAACAGGCTGTGTCGCAACAGCATTT
>JAFNGF010000217.1:334-9939 GCA_017885385.1 Planctomycetota bacterium | reverse complement strand
ATCGGCGTTTGATTTTGCCTTTTCGCTTTATGACTCTTTTTCGCCTTGAGCGCTGCTTTATTTTTTTGCCGCCCGACATCATCTGACTCAGCGCACCCACATTTAACCCGCCCGAGAATAGAGATCGAAGCCCGCCGAAGGTTCCGCCGCTGAGCGATTTGAGCATATCCCGGCTGCGCATGAAGGTCTTGGCAAGACCTGACACATCCTGCGGCTGCACCCCGGCGCCTGCGGCGATTCGCCGGCGTCTGGAGGCGTCGATAATGTCCGGCTCGCGACGCTCGGCAGTCGTCATAGACTGCACGACGGCCTCCATGTGCGACAGCTCCGACCCATCCAGGTCCAGACCTTCAAGCTGGCCTGCCATTCCGGGCATCATTTTGAGCAAATCGCCGAACCCGCCCATTTTTTTGACGGCCTGCATCTGCTTGAGGAAGTCGTCAAAGCCGAATGTGCCCTTGGCGATTTTCTGCTGCATTTTGGCCGCCTCTTCGGCTTGAAAATGCTCCTGGGCTTTTTCAACCAGCGTCACGACGTCGCCCATACCCAGGATTCGGGTAGCCATGCGCTCGGGGTGGAATTCTTCCAGCTTGTCGAGTTTTTCGCCGACGCCTATGAACTTGATGGGCTTGCCGGTTACGGCCTTGACGCTCAGTGCCGCTCCGCCGCGGGCGTCGCCGTCCAGCTTGGTGAGGATGACGCCATCCAGCTCCAGTCTTTGGTTGAATTCTCGGGCGGAATTGACGGCGTCCTGGCCGGTCATCGCATCGCAAACCAGATAAATCTGATGCGGATTTACCGCTTTGGCGACATCGGCAAGCTCGGCCATCATATCTTCATCGACGTGCAATCGTCCAGCCGTATCGAGCACGACCACCTCATAGCCGTTTTCTTTAGCGTGCTTTACCGCGTTCTGGGCGACCTTGACCGAATCTTTGCTGTCTTCGCTGTAAACGTCTATATTTAGCTGCCCACCCAGGACGGTCAGCTGCTCAATGGCGGCGGGCCTCTGCAAATCATCGGCGACCAGGAGCGGCCTTTTACCCTTTGAGACCAGGTATTTGCCGAGCTTGGCGGCGGTGGTCGTTTTGCCGCCGCCCTGCAGGCCTGCCAACATAATTACGGTCGGGCCGGGCGAAACAAAATAAATCCGCGTATCAACCGGCCCCATCAGCTTGGTCAGCTCGTCGTTGACGATCTTTATCAGAACCTGGCTGGGATGGAGGCTCTTTATAACCTGGGCGCCAATGGCGGCCTCTTTGACGTCTTTGCAGAACTTTTTCACCACCTCGTAGTTGACGTCCGCCTCCAAAAGGGCCTTGCGGACGTCGTGCATGGCGTCCGAAATATTTGCTTCGGTGATTCTGCCCCGGCCGGCCAAAGACCTGAAGACCGAGTTCAATTTTCCCGTTAATGACTCAAACACAGCGTCGCCCGGAATTTAGTGCAATTGAGAAACTTCTCAACGAAACAAAGATTCTAAAGCCGACAGGGCAATTTTGCAAGGGCAAAATCCAGCGCACAGGTTGCGGGCTGACCATCGAGGCGAATAGATAATATGGCGGCAAATAAAGAAATGCCTGAACCGGGATGGCGTCACTTACTACCACCAATGATAGGGCGGCGACATACGCACATCCATCTCAGTAAATCGCCGCCAGTCGTTGTGCCCATCGACAAACAGGATGTTGGCGCCGGCTGGTCTATCTCCGTGGCTCAGGTGATTGGTGCGGTCGTAAAGCTGCCAGCGGGACCACGAGCCTCCCGGGACCTGCGTAAAACTGGCCGTCGCCGGGTCGGCGCTGGTACTAAGCGTGGCATCGGTAATGAGGTCGGTCGCTGCCGGCTGTTTGCAGGTCAGCGTCCTGACCCACTGCTTTTTCGGCTGCCCTCGCGGTGGCTCCGCCCTTGCCTTAAGGGTATCCATCATCCAGAAATAGCTGGTCACCCGGTAATAGCTGCCACGGTTCTGTGTGGGTTCGGCCACCCCTCCAATGCGGGTGTCGAACGGCAGGTTTTGCGAGAACTGCCACAAACAAGCCATATCGGGCTTTTTCAGAGGGTCCGAGGGGCAATAGAAGGTTTCTCTGTCGCCGCCGGTTGCCATAATATAGTCGCTGGTACTATAAGCGATGTCCCACAGCCAGTATCCTCCTTGGTTGAGCGGCAGCCGGTTGTCGTTCTCCGAGCCGTACATGTGCAAACTGATGCCGATCTGTCTGAGGTTGTTGGCGCAGACAATTCTTTTGCCCTGTTCCCTGACTCTGTGCAGCGCCGGCACCAGTATCGCCATCAGTACCGCCAAAATGGCGATAACTACCAGCAGCTCAATCAAAGTAAAGGCTTTTCGCTTCACTGTGTCCTACCTCCCTACCGTTATTTGATCGGCAGCAAATCCGCGATGAGGAGCAGATTGGGCGGCTTTCCTAATCTTCTAATCCACGGGTATTATACTGCTCTCTGTCCCGGCGGTCAAGTCAACAGTAAACTATAGGGTATTAGATGTTCCAGTCTTTGGCGTGCTCGATGAATCTGTATTGCAGGATCATCCCTACCACCATTGGCCCCAGCAGAACCAAAGGCAGGAACCATTTCTGGTTAAAGACCAGGTCTTCCAGTCTGGTAGGTGCTCCCATATACCGGTAGACCACCGCCAGGGCGCCGACAAGCATAAGAGCGCTGCCGCCCAGGCTGGTAAAGAGCATCACAGCGGCCTTGAAGATGATAAATGAAATCATGCCGCCTGCGACCAGGCCGACCAGGCCGCCCGCCCAGATGTACTGTTCCGGCAGGCCCAGCGCCAGCCAGCCGCCTCCGGTCAGCACTCCGCCCGCCGCCGCACCTAAAATACTAACCCCCCAGCGCATCAAAGGTATGGATAAAAGTGCAAACAGCACCACGCACAAGACGGCCAGCCAGATTACGTTGCCCCCGATCAGCAGTTTGTTTGCCCAGACCCCGGCAAACAGGCCCAGCAAAGCAAAGCATATCGTCACCAAGATCTTGAACACTCGCCAGCCGTAGAAAAGACAAACCGCCCCGAAAGAAATAAAAGTCAGCGCTTCGACTAAATCAAGTGACGTGACATGCTGCCAGATTAAGTCTATGGGGAGGATTCCCTCCGACGGCGTTTTTTCACCGGCAGTTTTAGCTGCCTGTGCAAGGATAGTCAGACAATCCATATCCATCTCCTTACATACCGCGCCAAGTTCGCTTTTCTTGCTCAGACTCCAGCTTATCCTTTTTTGCCTTTGCCGGCCGTGTTTTTTTTAGCCGAAAAAGCAGCCACTGCTCGATGGTGCCAAAAGTGATCATGCCAAGAAAAATAGCGGCATAAACCGGACTTCCGCCGGACATTTTGGTTATGGGCGCAGAGCCTTTGTATGAAAGCAACAGAATCATGCCGGCAAAAATAAGTGTTGTTCCCAGGGCCGCACAGCACAGAGCGGACACCAAACGCCAAAGGTAGAGGCCGACCACCGCGGAAACTGCCGCCGCCGCTGCTAATATCGCCCAGCTATAAATCGGCATCCGCGAACCGACCCATTTTACCGTATAGCCGAAATTGACCGCGTACTCCTTCAGTGTCTCTATGCTCTGGCGGACAGTGGCGGGCTGGTCCCCCGCGGCAATTTCTGCCTGGCTTTTTGCTGGCTCCGTATCCGCCGGTTGAAGGTGAGGTACAGCCAGCACCATGAAGCCAAAACCTGCCGCCAGGGCTGCCGCCAGTATCGCCATAAATAGTCTCTGAAGTATTATCGCGATAAGTGCACCAATGCCCGCTGTGACCGTGATTGAAGCGATGTTGCGGCCGGCCAGGAAAAATCCGGCAATACCGCCGGCTATCGCGCCGATGAGGCCGGCTAAAAGTCTTTTGAAGCGCAGGCCGCCGAGCCAGACAAAAAGTCCTGCTACCACCGCCGCCAGTCCCGGCAGGATTACAACAACAGGCGCAAGTTTTGGCGCCGCCCGTTCAAAATCTTGCAGAATCTCAAGCATAACCGTTTCGCATTTTTGCACCAGAGCACGCCGCTCAGGTCCGGTCCGGCAGGCCGTTCACGCCCGGCGGGGCCGCGCGTGCCGTCCCTGACGGAGAGAGCTCAGAGGAAGTATTCTATTCTTTTATCTCTGTGGACTCTGTGTTCTCTGTGGCTTTTTCCGTGTCTCAGCGCAGAATCCCTGAGTTTATTAGCCGTTCATTAGTATTTATCGGCCTATAAGGGTCATTTTCGTTAGATGATTGAATAATTTGCAGATATGCCGGCAAAAAACATGCAGCGAGTGATTTACTTTACTGCGGATGAGAGGAGTCGAACCTCCACGGGCTTAACGCCCACAAGCTCCTGAGGCTTGCGCGTCTGCCAGTTCCGCCACATCCGCGACATAGACAATTATCCGCCAGGGAGTTTTGTCGCCTTTGTTCATATTGGCCCCGACCTGGTTTCCAATTGCTACGGGACTATTATACTCCAACCTCCCCTGCCCGCACAATGATTTTACGGTAATAGTGCCGTCCCGCGAGGAGCTACTGCTCAATCGCGCCTATTTCTTCATGCATAGCGCTTGGTTGGGAGGGCGAATTTGATGCCTTCGGCTTCGAAGCGCTTTATCACCTCCAGGCTTAGCTGCTGGGTGGGGGTTTTCATTTAAGAAATCAATTCTGGCAAGTTTTCCTTTACGCAGGCCGAAAAGTATGCAGAAATTCTGTATCGGCAATGATGTTCCCTTAGCCACGATTCGGTGAATCGTCCTTGCGAGGCACATCTTCGAGTGGGCTCAGGCCTGCCCTGAACGCAGTTGAAGGGGTAAACTCCGCGACCGAAGTAATCTCAACCCGGCCATACGTCCGGCGGGCTAATCTCTCGCAGCCAAAAGATTGCCGCGCTCGGCTCTGCCTCGCTCGCAATGACCAAAAATGGCCAAAATTCGCCGTCATTCAGCAGCAGTGCCGAACGCGCGGCTTACCCCGTGAACGGCTGCTGCAATAGGAAAAATGTTGCCTGAACAGGCATCGCGGGTTACAATTTTATCTTATGCCGTCAGTTATAAATCGACGAGAGTTTATGGCCGGGATAGTCGCCGCAGCGGCTGCTGGGACAGTGCGTGTACGCGCCGGTCTTGCAGGCGAATCCAGTGAACGAGAAAAACCCGCCAAACCCGCCATCCCAAGACGGCTTTTAGGCAAAACAGGCGTCCAGGTGAGCGCTTTAGTCCTCGGCGGCTTCGTAGCGATGAAAGAGCCGCCAACCGCAAAGTTTGATCCGGCGGAGCTGGCAAACGCAGCACTCGATGCGGGAATAAATTATTTCGACACAGCGCCGGCGTACGGCAACGGCCAATCAGAGCGCAACTTCGGGCAGGTGCTCGCTGCCAGGCGTAAAGAAGTATTTGTTGCCGGCAAGACCGGCAGCCGGTCATACGAGGGCGCGATGAGAGATGTCGAGGCCAGCCTTAAGCGCCTGCGCACCGACCATTTGGACCTGCTGCAGGTCCACGGCACCAAAGCCGACGAGGACTTCGCCAAATGGGACAAGCTGGACGGCGTCCTGAAGGCGCTCTACAAACTACGCGATGAAAAGGTCACGCGGTTTATCGGCGTTACCGGCCACGAGAGCGCCGAGGCGATGCGCCGGGCAATCGAATTATTCGATTTCGATACGGTGCTCACGACATTCAATCCTACGGTCAGGCGTCGCTCGTTCCAGGAGCTTGTGATTCGTGCGGCCCACAGCAAGAAGATGGGAATCCTGGCCATAAAGGTAATGGGCGGCGGCTATGGCTCGCTGGCCATTGGCAATCCCATCAAGAATGACGGCGTCTCATACCACGATGAAGCGCCGGGCCAGGCCGAGGCAGAGCTGCTCATTCGCTATGTGCTTGGGCTGCCGATTTGTGCTGCGGTGGTCGGCATGGGCTCACTCGAACAGCTCCGGCTGAATGTGGCTGCTGCCAGCACCAAGCCGCCGCTTACCGCCGAGCAGCGAAAGGCGTTAGAACAACGCATGGCGAAAGAGGAATCAGAACAGGAATCCTCTCTGCGTGTAGACCTGTAGGAATCGACAGACCTGACCCCTCACCGGCGGCGCCGCGTGCCAAACCGAGAAACGCACCGCGCCAGAGTGCGATTAGAAAGAAAACCCGGCGATAAATTGGCAAGGGAAGACCCAGCAATAAATTGCGGGGCTAAATATTTAGATTCCCGCTTGCGCGGGAATGACAGCGCCGGTGTTACATTCGCTTGTACCGTGGGCCGCCGGCGCCTTCAGGGACCGTCCAGCGAATATTGTCAAAGGGACACTTCCGCTGNNACGCCTGCGGGACAGAACGTGATACAGGGACTATTAAATAGGGGCGTGCACTTTGTTTCGCAGATGGTTTTCTCCAAGATTGTAAGATGTGAAGGCTGCTCTTCGCGATGCTCGGTAGCGGCCACAGCGGTAAAGGTATCCTTGTCAAACTGCGGATTGGGCTTTAGCCGGTAAGGAAGAACGGTCATCGCCTCGTAGTCTTTTTCGACCTTAAATCTCGGCAAAAGTCCGCCGAATACCGATAACGGCATTCCCTCCAAAGGTCCGAACTTGGCCACCGTCTGGCGGAAATTTCTCGCCGACCACATCTCTTTAGCGACATTGGATTGCTCAATCAGCTCGGTGTATCTTACCGCCGCCTGCTCGGGCTTATCAAGGCTGTCAACGATAGCTTTGGCTGCCTGCATTCCAGAATCGATCGCGTTGTGAAGGCCCTTGATTTTGAGCATATTTACAAAGCCGGCGCTATCGCCCAGAATCATCACGTTGGCCTTGCCGATGCTGCCGGTCTGCGGGTCTCTGGGGATGGCGTAGAAGCCGCCTTCGGGAATCATTTTTGCCCCGGCCTCAACGACCGTGCCGCCTTCAATAAACTGCTTTACGAACCGATGCTCTTTCAGATTCGTCAGGGCATCCTGCGGATTAAAGTCATAATACTTCCAGTCCGCGCCGATAATCATGCCCACGGATAGATGCTCCTGAACGCCGGCGTAAACGATGCCGCCGCCGAACATTCCCGGGCCGATAATCGGCGTCCATATCGGATAGCCCATAGCGTGAATGACCCGGCCTGCGGTGAACTTTTCATACTGCTCGGCGTTTACCTTTATAAGCTCTTTTACGCCCACAGAATAAAGCTGCGGACTTTGTCTTTGCAGGTTTGCTTTTTCCACGAACTTTTCCGTCACCAGGCCGTCGCAGCCTTCGGCAAGTGCGATAAAGTCGGCGTTTATAATTTCGCCCTCGACGTAGTTGGGCTGCTTGTGGCCTTCCTTATCCAGACCCTGGTCAACGAGTTTTACGCCGATTGCGCGGCCTTCCGCATCATCGAGGATAATGTCTGCCGCCGCAAAGCCGGTCAGAACTTCGGCGCCGAGACCTCTGGCGATTTGTCCCATCCATTTGGTCAGCTTACTTGTCGAGACCGAATAATCGCCCTTATGTATCATCTGGCCGAAGCCCAGGCCGAGAAGCCTGGCAAGCCTGATCATAAAGAAGATATTAAAGGCCAGCTTTTTGCCCAGCAGAAACATAATGTTATCTTTATCGATTTTGTTTGCCAGGATGTCTTTTGCGGCATCGGTATCCTGCCAGCCCGGCACAGCCGAATCCAGCAGGCTGTGCAGCGGCTGCGCCTCCAAGACCGCGCCGGAGAGATTGTGATTGCCCAGGTCGGCTGCTTTTTCGATGACGCAAACGTCCAGTTCGGGCTTTAACGTTTTCAGTTGTATGGCCGTTGCCAGGCCGGCCGGCCCGGCGCCAACTACCAGAACCGAAACTTTGTTGTAAGACTGGTTGTTTGACACCTGTAATTTCACCTCACGGCAAAAACCCCGCAATAAATTGCGGGGCTAAATAAAAGAAATATTTAGCCCCCGGTTTCACCGGGGTTTTTTATTCTAACGCCTGCACTAGACTTGGTATTGTGTCTTCGATGGCTCCGACGAAATAATAATCGCACTGCTTAAATATAGGAGCGCTGGGGTCACTATTTATGGCCACGATGGTTTCGGTGTTGGCCACGCCTATCATGTGCTGAATGGCGCCGGAAATCCCCAAAGCCACGTAGAGTTTTGGCCCGATTGATGTGCCGGTTTGGCCGACCTGATGCGCCCGCTCAATAAAGCCCTGCTCGACCGCCGCCCGCGAAGCGCCTCTTTCAACCTGAGTCTGAAGCTTTCTGCTCAAGGCCTGGCACAGAGCGCCAACCAGCCGATCATAATTGTCCCGGCTCTGCATTCCTTTGCCGCCGCTAACGATTACGTCGGCGTTAAAGTTCACGCCGCCGCCGGCTGTCTCTGTTTTTATAATCTCAAGACTGACATCGTTCTGTGAAAGTTCGACCTTGTGCCTTATGACTTTGCCGGTTTTGGAGTAATCCGGCGGCAGTCTTTTCATAACGCCCGGCCTGGCGGTAGCCATCTGCGACCTTGAGCTTTTGGTGCGGATAGTTGCCATAACGTTTCCGCCCAGAGCGGGTCGGGTCTGCAGAAGCAATCCTATATCGCCTTTGCGGGAACTATCTCTAATATCCAGGCCCGTGCAGTCGGCGGTCAGTCCGCAGCCGACCCGATATGAAACCATCGGCGCAAGCATTCTGCCTTGCGGGGTCGCGGCGTAAAGAACAATTTGCGGCCAGTAGGCGTTTATGGCGTCGGCGATAGCCTTGCGGTGCGCGGTGGGGTCAAATACCCGCAGCAGCTTGTCTTCGATGATATAGATATTGTCCGCGCCGGCGGCGATTAATTCTTTTGCCATTGGCTCGAGCTGGTAGCCGGCTGCAACAACGCCCACTTTGGTCGCCAGAGAATCCGCCAGCTCGCGGGCCTTGCCGACAAGCTCGAAAGTGGCGGGGTGAACGGCCCCGTCTTTGTGCTCGGCAACCACCCAGACCTCGCCCTTTTTGAAGGTTGGCTCGGTGAATTTGAACCCCTCTATCATGTCCTCCAACGCCTTTTTGTGGAAACGCTCGCCGGCCGCAGCGACGATTCTCTCCTGCGCCGCATCATCAATCTGAGTGACGTCTTTTATGCCAAGCTGCTTGAGCGTATCGGCCAGAAGTCTGTAATCTTCGTTTTCCTTTTCTGTGCCCTCGAAGCTTCTGTCAAACTTGTTGGCCCTTTTAGCCGGCAGAACGTACTTCCTCTTTTGGCCATCGCCTTTTTGCGCAGTTTTGTCGTCGCCGCCTTTGGAGCTTTCGATAATCATCGCGGCTAAATCTTTTACATCGTGGAGCTGCCGGCATTTTCTGCTGGTTTTGCCGGGCGGAAAAACTCGTATTACGCTGGTCTTGGAGCCGGTAACGCCGATGTGAACGGCATTGATGTCGGCGGCGCCCCAGCGAATGACCTGGACTTTGCCTGCCCGCCGGGTCGCTGCAAAGGTGGCAAACAGCGGATACTCGTATTTGGCGACAGTTATTATGACGGGCAGCTTTTTAGGCGCAACAACCTGGCTGCCGCCGCTTATAATCCGGGTGAGCTCAAATCGTCCGTTCTTAAACTCAGCCTTTGTGGCGTAGGCTATGCACGGAAGCGATAGCTCCTCAGCAATCTGCGGCGGCACCTGGGCGGTGTC
>JAFNGF010000217.1:0-260 GCA_017885385.1 Planctomycetota bacterium | reverse complement strand
AAAGCCAGCGCCTGCGTGTCAAGCTCGTTGATTACGCTGGCTAACCGCGTCCGAACGAGCGTGCCGGTCTCCGGATCAAATGCGTTGTCGGTGATTTGGCTTACGTCGGGAACTTGCTTTACCAAAACTATGTAGTCGCTCATTTCAGATCTCGTATTTGGTTTTGAATAGGCATCTGCCCCTCGCCAACGCTTGGGGCTCTGTCTGCCGTCCTCTGTCGTCCGTTCCCTGGCAACGCAACAACCTGCATAGCACAGGCG
>JAFNGF010000216.1 GCA_017885385.1 Planctomycetota bacterium | reverse complement strand
GCCTAAACTCGCTCAAAGACCTGCCAAAAGTCGAGGAGCTTAAAAAGCCCCCTTCCTGAGTTTTAGGGCATAACCGGTTCAAATCTCCAGATATTCCAAATGCCGCCCCTATTAGACCTAAAGTAAATGAACTTGCCGTCGCGATCCCAACACGGGCTATCATCTCTGGAACCGTTCGTAGTAAGCTGCGTTTTCTTGGAACCATCCGCAGCCATAAGCCAGACGTCGTAATTTAGGTTTTTCTGCGAATCAAGGCCCTCGTCCGAGGAGAAAACTATCCATTGCCCGTCAGGCGACCATTTAGGGTCGACCGTATCATAATCAACATTTTGGGTAAGCTGGGTCTCTTCGCTGCCGTCAATGTTCATAACCCATATCTGTTTTTTCCCGGCTGTCTTGTCGGGGCGGGCAAACAAGATTTTCTTTCCATCCGGCGAGATGTTAGGACCTTCGCCCTCACGGAGCTGAGTGGCTAAGCTACCATTTACGCCGATCGTCCAAATCTGCGGCTCTTGCGCATCCTGGGGATTCGAAGTGTAAGCAATGATGTCATTGTTGGGCGAGACGGAAGGCGAAAAATCCTCTGATAAGGTACTCGTGATATTGGTGATGCCGCCTCCGCCATCGAGTCTTATCCGCCATAGAGTTGGGTTTTTGCTGGTGCGGTTTGAGCTGAATACCAGGTACCGGCCGTCGGGGGTAAATGATGGAAATAGATCTCGCCATTTACCGTATGTCAGACGCGTTTTGCCAAATGAGCCGACGGTCGTTTTCCAGATGTTGCTGTATGAAGCCGCTTTTGATTCCTCCGTGAACATCCGGTACACCATAATATCCTCAGCAGGCGATAAGACCGGCGCACCAATCTGCGAAGCCTTGTCCTCGTTGTTCGTAATGCGCGTTACACTTTTGACATTGGGAGAGCGTTCAATAATTTCAAGATATGCCAAGGTGGGTTTGCGGATAACCGCGAGCTTTACGCCTCGGTCCGTAGGCTGTGACTCAAAAGACACAAGCTCGATCGAAACTGCCTCTATTTTTTCCAGGCCAATGTGATAATCGGTCTTATCCTTTGGTTCCAAGCGAATTGTTATTGTTCCATCCTTATATCCTTCCTTTTTAGCTACCACCTCGAACGACTCGTACTGGTCAAATGCCAGTTCTTTTGTAAGGGTAGTGATCCCGCTCTCCAAGCCATTTATGTAAATGGCGGCAATGTTGGGGTCGCTGGTGATTCTTACTGTTTTAGAAGGAGCGGCGCATCCGCCGATTAGTAAGGCCGCTGCATACAAGATAAGAATTTTTGCTGATGTCGTTTTACGATTTTCCATTGCTTTTAGCCTCCCATTCTCTCAGTGGCTTTATTTCGACCTGCTCAACGACCTTGCCTTCCTTCCATACAGGCCGGAGCAGAACCGTTATTCGCACGTCGCCTTTGGCGTTGGATAACCGCACCAGGAGCCGACTTACACCTTTATTAGTTTCTTCCGGCGGCTTTTGCTCGGCTGACTCGACGACAAACTCCGCATCGGCAGGCGACAAAACTCGTGCAACCAGTTCTTTGCCTTTGAGGGTGAGCACCGCCGTGCCTTTTTGGCCTATGTTTATCTTCGCATCGGTTGTCATCCCCCAGGCAACTTCGCAAGGTTCTTTTAGCTCGAATTCATCCTGCACCAGAACCGCCCGGCGATTCTCGACCATCGCAACGCCGCGTGTTACCTTCTTTGCGCGCTTTTCGTAGGCGCTTGTCAAGTCCACAAGCACAAACGGAGTCTCTTTGTTTGTTTCGACCTTGGTAAAGCTGGACACAGCTTGCGGGTCCTGGTTTTCGCCGGCCAGTGTTGGGATATTATGACTTGCCGAATTCAAGCGATAGTATGACCATCGCTCACCACCTCTCTTTCCGTCCCAGTAGCCGGGCAGATTATAGTTGTCTGAGCCTAGGTCGCGCGCCCATCTTACGCTCAGGGCATCCAGCTCGAAGTTGCCTAAGTCTAGGTGTCCATGATTGACCTGGTTGTAGCCGGCCTTTACGCCGACAAACAGGGCGTCAGGATCGTTCCAGGCGCTGCGCAAAACCGCCACCTCCACAGGTCCGCGGAAATAGCGATCGAGGTCCTTTGCCGGCGGTTTCTTCTCGGGGGCAGGCATATACCAAACGATATGCTGCGGACTGGCGCCGCTCTTGGCAATCATTTCACGCTCGGATTCCGCGTACAGGGCGTTATTGTAGACGCGGGCGAGCCAGAACATGCACGGCATCGGCCTTCTGGAGCTTCTCTCTCCGCAGTCAGCAAGGTTCAAAAAAAGGCCGGTCGGGCCGGTCGTATATATCGGGAAGCTGCCCGATTCGGCAAGGCCCTTGATTTGCAGAAGCTCAAAGTCCTTGCCCAGAGCACTCTGCAGCGCGGCCAGGCCGTATGCGGTGTAGTGTGTGGCATAGCTCCAGTAACCCGGGCCTTCGCCCCATGCGCCATCCGGACCGTAGCTTTTCAAGGCCAGCGGCAGCGACGCAATAGCAGCAGGAATAATCTGCTGGGCGTATTTGGGGTCGGTCTCAGCGATGGCAAGGGCGCCGATTATCATCCCCCCGTTGCAGACCTGGTTCCAATTGAATTCGCTTTTTGCCCACCAATTTTTCTCGTATGCGCTCAATCCCGGCTCCAGGCCGTTTTTAATCAGCGCGGCCTTTATCTTTTCCCGGCTCTCGCCATCGAGATAAGAATATAGCCAGTCGTAACCCAGCCCGACCGCGTGTGACATCTCGGCGGTGTCAAGAAAGTGCGACGGGTTCCAGTCTTTGAAGGCACAGACGGTCAGCAGGTTTTCTACGGCCTTTTGGGCGTATTTTCCCTCGCCCGTCCATCTCCACGCCAGCGCAAGGGCGTAAATCCGGTGCAGGCAGCTTCGGCTGACGTGCAGAAGACGCGGGCCGATCTTGTCGTAAGTAAGCATCCTGGCGTTAATGCAGCCATCCGCCTCGTCCAGCACATCCTGCAGGCACTTCTGTAGCGTCTTATCGGCTGCATACTGTTCTTTTAGCTGCCGCAGGTCTTTATCTTTTAACATCAACCGCGGGTGGTTTTTATCAAGAGTCGAAAGGACGTCTGCCGGCTCAGCGAATAAAAGCCCGGCGCACAAAAGACATAGGACAAAAACTAACTGTACGAATAGACACGTGTTCTTCATGGCTAACCTCCCGTTTGTAGAACTCGAGCCGATTGACGATTGACAATTGTAAATTGAAAATCGACAATTGAAAACTGACAAGGAGCAAAATTATGGAAAAGTTTATTTTCAAGACCAAACCGCAGATGGGAGCTGCAGCAGCGGCGCAAGCAACGGAGGTGATCAAAAAGGCAATAACAAGCAAGAACCGGGCCAGTATCATTTTGGCAACAGGGACCAGCCAATTCGAGACGCTCAAGAACCTCGTGGCGGCAGACGGAATCGACTGGCAGAAAGTGATAATGTTTCACCTGGATGAGTACATAGCTCTGCCGGCCGACCACCCTGCCAGCTTCCGCAGATTCCTGAAGGAGCGATTCGTCGATAACGTGCCGGGCCTGAAAGCCGCGCATTTTGTCGATGGTGACGCGGAAGACCCGCAGCAGGAGTGCCGGCGATTGGCAGATATTATTAAGCAACACCCGATCGATGTGGCGCTGCTGGGCATCGGGGAAAACGGACATTTGGCGTTTAATGACCCGCCGGCTGATTTCCAGACCGAGCAGCCTTATATTATCGTAGAGCTTGACGAAAAATGTCGAAAGCAGCAGTTGGGCGAAGGATGGTTCAAAACGCTGGAGCAGGTGCCGCGACGGGCAATATCAATGAGCATCCGCCAAATTATGAAAAGCGCATGCCTGATTGTTTCAGTACCTGAGAAGCGCAAAGCTGAGGCGGTCAAGTGCGCACTGGAAGGGCCCGTCACGCCCGAGTGTCCAGCCTCCATTCTGCAGCAGCATAAGAACTGTAAGGTATTTATGGATGAGCAAGCAGCAAGCCAATTGTAAACCTGTCCTGAGCCCCGTCGAAGGATTCAAAATTGACAATTTGTATTTGCCTGGCCTGGTTGACCTTCAGGTCAACGGCTACAAGGGCGTGGATTTTTCCCGCAGCGATCTGACCGAGGCGGATTTTGTGCGGGCTTGCCGGGCCATGTTAGCCGCGGGCACGACGGCCTTTTTGCCCACGATGATAACCAGTCCTGAGGATGTTTACCGACACAATCTGCCGATTATGGCAAAAGTTCTGCAAAGGCAAGAGTTCCGCAGGTCTCTGCTCGGCATACACCTGGAAGGACCTTTCATCTCGCCCCAAGAAGGTGCTCGCGGCGCGCACAATCCAGACTGGATCAGAAAACCGGACTTGCACTTTCTTGAAAAGCTGATCGACTGGGCTGACGGCTGCGCAAAGCTGATAACCTTAGCGGCTGACCTCGAAGGTGCGCAGGAGCTGACCCGATATGCTGTGGGCGCAGGTATCTCAGTTTCGTTGGGCCACCAAATGGCAGATGAAGAAGACTTGGACAGGCTGGTGCACGCCGGTGCGGTTGCAATCACGCATTTGGGTAACGGCGTGCCGGCTATGCTGCCCAGACATCACAATCCGGTTTGGGCGGCACTGGCTGAAGACAGGCTGGCCGCGATGATTATAACCGACAGTCATCATCTGCCTGCTTCTGTGGTCAAAACGATTATTAGAACCAAGGGGCCGGAAAGTTGCGTGGTGGTAAGCGATGCTTCACCATTGGCGGGCCTGGCGCCGGGCAGCTACCCCGCCCCAGGTTTGCCCGGCCGAAAGGCGATACTTACCGATAGCGGGCAGTTGTACGAGCCGGCATCAGGATACCTTATCGGCTCTTCAGCCACCATGCTGCAGTGTATGAATTGGCTGGCGTCGCTTAGATTGGTGAGCCTGGAGGAGCTGGCCGCTATGGGCTTCTACAACCCGCTGCGAATAATCGGCCTGGCCCCTGAAGATGTGGCACTTGGGCCAGCTATCTGCTTTGACCAGCGCCAGGAAGTTCTTTACTTGCAGGCCTCGGCCCGTTGAGAATGTCGAATATCGAGCAAGGAGCATCGAATTTCGAAATTTCCCCGCCTTCGCGGGGATAAACTTGCCCCTGCGGAAGCAGGGGTTCAATATTCGATATTCGTTCCCGGGTTGGGCAGCATCGGCTCAGCACGCTTAACAAACTGTATGGCAACACCCCACGGGTCGCGGAGAATGGCTATTTCATCGCCGGCGGGCGTTGCGGAAATGTCTCCAACGGGCGTAGCACCGGCGGCTATCAGCTTTTCTCGTACGCCCTTCACATCGTCTACCATAAAAGCAACGTGGAACAAGAGCGGGTCCATCGACGCATAATCGGGCACAGCGTCAGGTGGATTATGGTATATCTCCAGCATCATGTTCGCCCCGGCATCGCAAATAAAGTGCGCGTTGACCGGAGCGGACCCCTTTTTTACCACCTTCATTTGCAGGTTCTTGCAGTACCACCCTGCCATTTTTACAGGATCTTGAACGTTCAAGGCGACATGCTCAAGACGAATCGCCGCTTTCTTTTTGGTCTGCCCAGACACGCCGGCAAAAACTCCTTTCTCCGTTTTCCCGATTGAATTTTCGCACCCACTAAACATCGTCAGTGCCGAAAATACAACGGGCAAAATACCCAGCACAAGTTGGCGAACCATACCACGGATTACACGGGTTCCACTGATCTGCATTTTTGAAGTTTGCCTCCATCTTCGCTGTTAATCTGCGAAATCTGTGGTTAACTAACGAACGGCCTTTACGCCTCCGCCGGCCAACGCTCTTTTTGCTTCAGTCTCCACTGCCTTTTGGTTGATCATAGTGATGTCGCCGGGCGTCTCTTGAACCAGAATTCCGTGAGCGGCCCCCCAATTGACCGCGGTTTCTAAGTCTTTGCCCAAAAGCAGTGCCGCCAATACGCCGGATGCGAAGGAGTCGCCCCCTCCGGTCCTATCCCTGATGGGAATGTTCTCTCTGACAGGTGCTTCATAGAAAATGCCCTTCCGCGCGTCCCTTCGCTCCGCTCGAGGGCAAGCGTGCAGCACAGCCCCCCAGCTAATTAGGTCTGCGTTGTGGGCGCCTCTCCATTGAGTCCCGATTAGGCTCAAGTTGGGTAAATCCTTTGCCACCTGACGGACTGTTTCTTTGTACGCCTCGGCCCATTCTCTGTAAGGGGCGTTTTTCTTAACCTTGGTTTCATAGCCCAGCGCATCGGACAAATCCGAGTCGTTGCCCACCAGCATGCCCAAATACGGGGCGAGCTTCTTGTTTATGGCTCTGGCTTTTTTCTTGTCAGGCTCAACCTTTGCCCGGTAATTCAAGTCCGCACAAACAAAAGTGCCGTATTCCGCCGCCTTCTGCGCGGCTTCCACAGCAACGTCGGCGGTTTTAGGTCCTATCAGAGTAAAGATTCCGCCGGTATTGAAGACCCTGACGCCCTCCTTGCCAAGTATCTGGTCAAAGTCAAAGTCGCCCGGTTCGAGCAGCCGTGCGGCGGTGTTGCCGCGGTAGTAGGTCGTATCGGATGGCAGAACGCCGCTGCCATTGTATGTGAAATTGAACCCGTTGCAAATGGTTCCCTTTGCGTCTGTAGAATGTTTTGTGCCGTCCGAATTTGTATTCCACCAGATTATTTTGCCCGTATCAACGCCGGCTTCACGCATCTGATTTCTGATGTTTTCGCCAATAGGATCGCTTACCAGAGCGGTCAAGACCGCCGTTCTCAGCCCGAACGTGTACGCCAATCCGCAGGCAACGTTGGTTTCCCCGCCGCCTTGCGAGACTCTGATATTATCTCTGACCCTGGCAGTGGGAACGTCTCGCGGGTCCAACCTGAGCATGACTTCGCCCAGAGATACCGCATCGTACCTGCACTCGTCTGCCGGCTTAATCGACTGGAAATCTACTACCTTCGCCATATTCACCTCCCATTTATCAAACTCAGGCCAATTGTCAATCTTCAATTTACAATTGTCAATTGCAAATCACGAAGGGGGCAGAATTGTTGTTACCGTGCCTTTGATTAGTGCCTTTACTTTATAGACTAAGAGGTTGCACATAGTTAAGGAGATCGGCCATGTTGACAGGCAAATACAAAACGGCAAATTTGAAATTCGCGCAAGTAGGTATTGCGCTGGCTTTAGTCTTAACGTTGTTAGTCAAACCAATCTCAGCACAGAGAAGGAGCAACAAGGCTGACGGTGGTAGTCGAACAACCCAGCCGGCTGCGAGTCGGCCGGCTTCACCCAGTCCCAGCCCGTCGCCCAGCGTTAGCAGAACCCCGACCCCTGTCGGGGCTGCTCCTGCAAGACCTACCCAGCCGGCAACCACAACAAACCGCTCGAGTCCACCGACACCAAGCAGCCCTATAGGGACAACCGTACCTGGTAGGGTTGGCTTTAGCCCATCGACAGGAAATGGTGGGGCAAGCCCCACCCTGCGCAGCGGCATTTTTGGCACAAGATCGAGTGTTACCTCCGGTATCCGCAGCCCTTCCAGCAGCCTCTTTGGCAACTCTTCGGCAACGCTCAGGGCAGGCACAGGGGCGCCCCAGGCAGGTTCCGCCATAGCAAGGCCCGCAATCCCCGCTTTCGCGGGGACCCCAAGCACCATAATCGCGAGCGTGCCCCAGGCTGCCACCAGTTCCGCCCATCAGAACACTACAGGCTCTGTTGTCGGAGCAACATCTCCGACTGTAACTTCAAGCGGGCAGATAAGCACCGGGAGAACCTCTCCGCTGAGCAGCTTTTTCAGCAGGAAAACACCAGCGCCGCTAAATACGCAAAAAACACCAACGGCAAGCTTGCCAGACACACGGCAGGCAAGTCCACCCAGCCGTACAACCAGCGGCATAGGTGGTTCGGCGGGGGCGGCACGTTTGCCTACCGCGGGTAAAGCAGCCGAATCAACTAAGCAGCCAAGTGCAACTGAACGCTCAAGCGGCGTCCTGGGAACACAGGAATCCGCCCGTCCCACCATCCGAGGGCCTTTGGGTGCGCTTTGGAGGGGTCGTATAAACAAGGATATAACCAGCGACATTGCCAGCCCCATCAGCAAAGAGAAGACATCGCCCCCTGCTGCTGCACAAGAAGCCAAAGTAAGTCCGGGCAAAAATCCCGCTTCGGACAAGACAGGAAATGGTGGGGCAAGCCCCACCCTACTCCATAGCGGCAGGATCTCCAGGAAAGCCGAACCAGCGCAGGCCGGCCATGCCTCTGTGGTTCCTGTGGAGCGGGGACCCTCCGGCGGGCCAGCCAGCCATACGTCCGGCGGGCCGACCCCACTCGATAACGGCGATGGGCGTTCCGGCGAACACCAAAATAGAGGGCCAAAGAACTACCCGACCATCATAGACAATATCCATGGCAGGGACGAAGTCGGCGTATATCGCTCCGCCAGATATGGCTCCGGGCATGTGCTATATCACGACCGTCCATACTTAGCAGAACCCCGGTACCATTACGTGCACGTGTATCGAGACTGGCGCGACCGTATATGCCATAGAATAATATGGCCGAGATTTCACTTCACTGTGGGCTATAACTGGGGACCGTCCTGGACGCTGCGCTACGTTTATCCTTACTACCTTCGCAAGTACGTTTTCGTCAGCCTGGGCGGCTACTGGCCCATAGACTACGGATACACTCGGTACTATTGGTACGGCTGCCATCCGTACTATTGGTGTGGATATTATCCTGTCGCCCAGGAAGTGCAAGGCGACACCTACAACTACTATACATACAACTATAACTATGAGGATGATGGCACGGTCGTCTCCACGCCCGCCCAGACAGCGCAAGGCGTTAGACTTGCCGACAATAGCATATTTGAAGATGTCGGGGCGAGGCTCGCTCAGCCCGCCATTGGCGGGGCCGAACCGAGTCAGCCGACTGTGGCCGACAACTATTTCGAGGAAGCAGTAAAAGCATTCGAGGCCGGTGACTACAACACGGCCTGTGAAAAGTTCGCCTGTGCTATAGAATATGCACCTGACGACATGGTGCTTCCTTTTGCTTATGCGCAGGCGCTTCTTGCCAGCGAGCAATACACCGAAGCGGCAGACGTTCTGCGGTCCGCCCTGGAAAAGGTTTCTCCTGAAAAGGAAGGCGTTTTCTTTGCCCGAGGTCTGTATCCGGATGACGACGTCCTCTCCCAGCAAATTGACCGCCTGGCTGAGAAAGCGGAGCTCTACAGTTATGACGCGGACCTGCAGCTTCTCTGGGGCTATCAACTGCTCGGTATCAGCGAAGTTGACCAGGCTCTCGAACCATTGAGTCGAGCCACACAGGACTTGCAGAACGCAACCGCCGCCAAAGTGCTGCTTGATCTGGCGGAAAAAATAAAAGCCGGGTCGACCCCGCAATAAACCTGTCCTGAGCCGGGTCGAAGGATTGCGGGGCTAAATATTATTTAAGCCCCCCAGTTTTCAGGCTGTGTCGCAATTACGGGT
>JAFNGF010000215.1 GCA_017885385.1 Planctomycetota bacterium | reverse complement strand
GCGGCGAATATCATTTCAGACATAATGGGGAAAGGCATTTGTGGAATCCAATCACGGTAACACGGCTGCAGCACGCCGTCAAATACAACGACCAACGGGCCTATGATGACTATTCAAAGGCAGTAAACCAGCAGGCCGGAAAGCTGTGCACGCTGCGTGGACTTTTTCATTTCACTCCAGGACAAACAATATCCATCGATGAGGTTGAGCCGGCCCGTGAAATTGTCAAGAGATTTTGCACGGGCGCGATGAGTCACGGCTCGATCAGCAAAGAAACGCATGAATGCCTTGCCATCGCCATGAATCGTATCGGCGCAATGAGTAACACAGGCGAAGGAGGCGAAGATGAAGCAAGGTATATCCAAGAGCCGAACGGCGACTCCAGGAGCTGCGCCATAAAACAGGTCGCCAGCGGAAGATTCGGAGTAACCATAAACTACCTCTCGAACGCCAGAGAGCTTCAAATAAAAATTGCTCAGGGTGCAAAGCCAGGTGAAGGCGGACAATTGCCCGGGTATAAGGTTACCGAGGAAATAGCCAGACTGCGTCATTCCACCTCTGGTGTGACGCTGATATCACCGCCGCCCCATCACGACATATACTCTATCGAGGATCTGGCCCAGCTCATATATGACCTTAAGTGCAGCAACCCAGGAGTGAAAGTCTCAGTAAAGCTGGTTGCTGAGGCAGGTGTGGGCACTATTGCCGCTGGTGTTGCAAAAGCCAATGCCGACGAAGTTCTAATAAGCGGTCACGATGGAGGGACGGGCGCAAGCCCGCTCTCATCAATTAAGCACGCAGGCTGCCCATGGGAAATCGGCTTGGCTGAAACTCAGCAGGTTTTGGTAATGAACGGCTTGCGCGGCAGGATAAAAGTACAGGTGGATGGGCAAATGAAGACCGGCAGAGATGTAGTTATCGCAGCTTTATTAGGCGCCGACCGATTTGGCTTTGGCACCGCTGCCCTTGTCACGCTGGGCTGTGCGTTGCTTAGAAAATGCCACGAAGGCGCCTGTCCGTTCGGAATCGGCACCCAGGATCCGGAACTGCGAAAACGATTCGCAGGTAAGCCTGAGTATGTGGAACGTTTTATGTACTTTGTGGCGGAAGAGGTGCGGCAGATCATGGCTGAGCTCGGCTTCAAAAAATTCGAGGATATGGTGGGCAGAGTAGATCGGCTTCAAGTAAACAAGGCGATTGACCACTGGAAAGCAAAAGGCCTGGACTTCTCCAGCATATTCTACCAGCCGAAGAACCCCCAAATAAATTTGGGGGCTAAACTTGTCTCGAGCAAAGTCGAGAGATATTTAGCCCCGCAATCCTTCGGCGCAGCTCAGGACAGGTTTATTGCGGGGTTTAGGCGACACGCCGACCATCTTGACTGGCAGATTTTGGAAAAAGCAGCACCCGCGATTGAGAAGAAGGAAAAGACGGTTGTGGAGACGCCGATCGGCAACACTAATCGGGCGGTGGGCACGATCCTGAGCAATCACATTGTGCGAAGATACGGCCCGGTCGGACTACCCGACAATACTCTGCAAATCGTCTTTCACGGCTCCGCCGGTCAAAGCTTTGGCGCTTTCCTTGCGCCCGGTGTGACTTTGAAACTTATCGGCGAAAGCAACGACTATCTGGGCAAAGGTCTTTCCGGCGGGCGGATTATCGTCAAAACGCCGGACGGCTCACCATTTATCGCCCATGAGAATACCATTGCCGGAAATACTTTGCTTTACGGCGCGACATCAGGAGAGGTTTTCATCAACGGAATGGTCGGGGAGCGATTTTGCGTCCGCAACAGTGGGGCAACGGCTGTTGCAGAAGGTGTTGGAGACCATTGTTGTGAATATATGACCGGCGGCCTGGTTGCAGTCCTCGGAAAGACGGGCTGCAATTTCGCCGCGGGTATGAGTGGCGGCATAGCTTACGTCCTCGACGAAATGCAGCTTTTTGACACACTTTGCAACCTCGATATGGTCGAGCTGGAAACAGTATGGCAGGAAGAGGACAAAAAAACTCTTCGCGATCTGATTGAACGCCATTTCCAATGGACAGGCAGCAGCCGTGCCAGATATATCCTCGATGCCTGGCCGGATATGGTGGGAAGATTCGTCAAAGTTGTGCCCATAGATTACCGCAAGGCTCTGGAGAAAATGCGCGTGGCTGAGCAGAGAGACACTGAAACAACACCTGCTACGGAGGAGGTTTTCCATGGGTGAGCTGAAAGGTTTTCTCAGATATAAACGCCGGGAAGTGGCCCACCGGCCGGCAGAGGAAAGAATACGTGACTTTGCGGAGTTTGACTTGCCGCTGACGCCTGACGAGGTTCGCCGGCAGGCAGCCAGGTGTATGGACTGCGGAATACCATTTTGTCACGGCGCCGGCTGTCCGCTAAAAAATAGCATACCGGATCTCAATGAGCTGGTATACAAAGATCGCTGGCAAGAGGCCTGTGCGTATCTTCATTTGACCAACAATTTTCCGGAGATTACGGGGCGGGTGTGTCCTGCTTTGTGTGAGGCGGCGTGCACCCTGTCGGTCAACGATGAGCCCGTGCTGATAAGGCATATCGAGTACCAGATTGTCGAGCATGGTTTTGCAGAAGAGTGGATCATGCCACAGCCATCCGCTGAGAAAACCGGCAAGCGAATCGCGGTGGTCGGCTCAGGTCCTGCGGGTCTGGCGGCCGCGCAGCAACTGGCAAGAGCAGGACATGATGTCGCGGTCTTCGAAAAAGATGCCCGACTCGGTGGTATGCTGCGTTACGGAATTCCGGATTTTAAGCTTGAAAAGCGTATCATCGACCGCAGGATCGAACAGATGGCGGCCGAAGGCGTCAAGTTTCAGACAGGGGTGAATGTGGGAGAGGATATTTCAGCCCGCTACCTTCATAAGATCTTCGACTGCATTTGTCTGACAATGGGTGCCCGTCAGCCGAGAGACCTCGCTGTGCCCGGCAGAGGTTATGAAAACATCTTATTTGCCCTTGACTACCTGACAGCGCAGAACAAGCTTTATGCAGCAGCGCTGACAAACGGGCCCGGCGTGATTACGGCAAAGGACAAGGTTGTTGTGGTAATAGGCGGCGGCGACACCGGCAGCGA
>JAFNGF010000214.1 GCA_017885385.1 Planctomycetota bacterium | reverse complement strand
CAGGCAGGTTTTCTGACTTGCGTCTTACCGACGGCACGACAAGCGGCATGACCGGCCAGTATAGCGCTATCGCCGGCAGCGGCCAGGCTGGTTCCGCCAAATACGCCATCGCTTATCTCGGCTGGACCGAGCCGCCCACGATTACTCTGGACACGCCCGCCATTGTCAGAGGTTTGTACGTAACGAATAATAACATCGCCTACTTCTCAATGCTCAACGCCGACGCCTATGCCAAAAAATTCGGCGGCGATAATGGCAGCGACCCGGATTGGTTCCTGCTGACTATCACCGGCAAAGATGACAAGGGCAGCGTCACTGGAACAGCAGCGTTTTATCTGGCGGACTTCCGCTTCAACGATAACTCCGCCGATTACATCCTCAAGACCTGGCAATTTGTCGACTTGACTTCGCTGGGGATGGTAAAGAGCCTGGCGTTTTCCTTGAGCTCCAGTGACGCCGGCGCGTTCGGCATGAACACGCCGGCATACTTTGCGATTGATACCATCGTGCTGGGCGGGCCTTTTGTAGATGGCAGATGCTATACCGAGTCGGGTGTAAACGGATACGTCGGCCTTGACGGGCGTCACGCTGATCCTGCCGACGATGATGCCGTCATAAACCCGATATTTCGGGCCTGGGCTGCTTCCGTGGCCGGCTACATACCTGCGGCGGGGGTAGACCCTCTATGGTCCGACCCGAATAAGGCATTAGGCCCGGTGACAGGCAATAATCTCGACATTGTCAGCCTGGGTGATTTGGAAAGGAGCCAGATCGATAGCAATCAGCCGCCCGGGCAGATAACTCTGGCATTCGGCGAAACGATTCGCAACGGTAACGGTTACGATTTTGCCATCTTTGAGAACGGCCTGATTTCGCAGATGAATACCTCCGGCGGGTCTGTCGCGGGCGAAATGTTTGCTGAATTAGGATACGTAGAAGTATCTTCCAATGGGCAGGACTTCGCCAGGTTTCCCGCCGTGTCACTGACCCCGGGGCTCGTGGGTCCGTATGGGACTATCCAGATCAGCAACATCTATAATCTTGCCGGCAAGCACCCAAACGCGGGCGGCATCTGCACCGGCACGCCCTTTGATCTGGAGGAAATCGCCGACGACGCGAAGGTTATCTCAGGCGCTGTTGATATCAACGACATAAAGTATGTGCGGATAGTAGATATTCCAGGCAGCGGCGATTTCCGAGACGAAGCCGGCAGATATATTGATCCGAGCACCCTGCCCTTTTGGGCTCACTATGTGAGCAGCCATCCTATTTACGACGCCTGGGTGACATTTGGCTCGGGAGGTTTTGATCTTGAGGCGATCGGCGTTCTGAATGAGCAGAAATATTCTGCGGATATCAATCTGGATGGCGTGGTTGATGTGTCTGATTTTGCCCTTCTGGCTTCAGCCTGGCGGGGCCATTTCGGCCAAGCCAACTGGATAGCCCGATGCGACCTGGCACAGCCGAAAAATTATGTCGTGGATACCGACGATTTTGCCGTATTTGCCGACCAATGGCTCAAGGCTGAACAGTGGCGGGCGCAAAAGTGAAACAGAAAGCCTTTAGTCTGGTTGAGTTACTGGTAGTGATTTCGGTCATTGGTTTGCTGCTGGCCGTAATGCTGCCGGCTTTGGCATCAGCAAGAGCCGTCGCACGCGGCATGGTCTGTAAATCTAATCTTCGCCAGTTGTGCCTTGCCAACGCCGGCTATGCGGTCGAAAACGACGGCTGTTATGTTCCTGCGGCGGCGGACATTACTTCGCAATGGGGCGGCAAATACCGCTGGCACGGCGCCCGCGAAAATCCCGATGAGCCTTTTGATCCCGCCAAAGGCCCGCTGGCGGCGTATCTATCTGACGGAAAAATCAAGCAATGTCCCCAGAAGGTGAATTTTGTAAAGGGACAGGATTGGAATACGAACTTCGAGCAAGGTTGCGGCGGATACGGATACAATCGCATATATTTAGGCTCGCGCGAGTGGCAAGGACGCCAGTTCAAGACACTGCAAGAGATGCAGCAGGCCGGCTGGGAAACAACCAAGACAACGGAAGTCCGCAGCTCAGGCCAGACTCTGATGTTTGCTGACACGGCGATGTCCAACCGCAAGGACTATCTGATAGAGTATTCGTTTGCCGAGCCTCCGTTCGGTGTTTGCAACGGCCGGATGGTAACCGGCAGTTATATGTCACCATCTATTCATTTCCGCCACGATAGGCGGGCCAATATTTGCTGGGCGGACGGCCATACCGATTCTCACCCGATGGCGGATTACAAGAAGGATAATGTCTACGGCATAGATTCCGCCCGGATGAATTTGGGCTGGTTCGAGCCGGTCGATAACACACTCTTTGATCTGGAATAAGAACCGTAAAACGCAAAGCCAAAAACCTAAGACTGTGGAATTTGTAATTCAAATCCAGCCTTCGCAGCTCGCTGCGCCGGCCGCGGGGCAGCCGCTTCGGCGGAGCAGGCGGTTCTTAGCTTTTCGCTTTATGTTTTTAATTACTTCCGCCCGCGTGGTGCTCAAGGGACGACCGGCAAGATGATGTGGGAGGCACGCTCCTTATCGTGGTAGATGGTTTGCGTTGCCTTGACCATTTTTGTGCCGGCGCCAAAGGGCTCATCCGTATTGAGGTTCCGGTCGAAACGCGGGAAATTGCTGCTGGATATTTCGACTCGTATCTTATGGCCGGACAGGAAAACATTGCTGGTCACCCACAAGTCGACCTCATAGCGATATATCTTGCCAGGCTCAATCAAGGTCGGCTTCCGGCCCGAGTCTCGATAGCGCGCACGTAGGATGCCATCGCAAAGATTAAAAGCACGCCCGTCCGGGTGGACATCCACGAGCTTGGCGGTCCAATCCGTATCCGGCGCTGAGCTGGCGGCATAGAGAATAACCTTAATAGGCCCGGTGACCTCCAGGTCGGTCTTTAGTCCGTCACTGGTGAAAATGAGCACATCATTGCGGGTTTCGGCCTTGGTCTGGTCATAAGGCCCGGCAGGACAGCCCATCAAATTACATCCGCCCAGTGTCGGCACAGGATCATTCGGGTCGTAGACGAATTTATCAGCAGGCTCATCGCCGGGCTTGGTTGTGCCCAGTTTCCCGTTACCGTCAAGCGTGTTTGCAGAGCCGCTGCTGTGGAAATAGTACGGCGTATATTGTGTTCGCTTTAAGGGCCATTCCTGCTCATCCCGCCACTGGTTGCGGCCCATCACAAAGATGCGAAAAGGCGGCCACTTATCGGCGCCGGCATTTTCGCCCTTCAACCAGTGATCAAACCATTTTGTCTGAATGTCACGCACATTGATGACGGAATCCTTGCCAAAATCGAGAGCTCCCACTTTACCATTCTGACTTATCCCGTGCGCCCACGGCCCCATCAGTAAATGCTGGTGCTTTCGGGCGTGTGGCGACCGCGACGTTGTGCCGACCGCATTTATGTGGTCAAATACACTCTTGGCGAAGATATCGTACCAGCCGCCCACCGCATAGATCGGCGCCGTAATATCCTGCCGGCGGCCGCCCACGCCGCGCTGCGCCCAGTAATCGTCATACTGCGGATGGGCAACCCAATCACGCAGGTACTGGACCTTACGCCCGATGGCACGATCCCATTCGCACAGCGGCAGAGTTCGATAGGCCCTAATCCAATCCTGCTCGCGCCAGCCGACCAGGGCAGCTAGCTCTTCAGGCCGAAGCGCCGTCAGGCTGCCCCAGCCCATCATCAAAGCGAGATTCAACGCCCCATCGGTGTACACACCGTCAGGATAGGGGTCAACCAGAGGGACGACCGTGAACATTGCCTTTAGATTTTCGCCGGCGTTCGGAGCGGAAATCCATTGCGTAAAGCCCACGTATGAGCCGCCGCTAGTCCCGATGCTGCCGTTGCACCAGGGCTGCTTGAGTATCCACTGATACGTATCCCGGCCGTCACTTCCTTCATTTGCAAATGGTTCCCACTGGCCCTGGGAAGCACCTTTGCCGCGGCAGTCCTGGCTGACAAAGATGTAGCCGCGAGCTGCATAGAAATGCCCGTCGCCGAATTTTTCGTCGCCCTTGCCGTATGGAGACCGCATGAGTATGACCGGAAACTTACCCTCAGCTTCGGGCAGGAAAATATTGGCTGAAAGTTCAGTCCCATCTCGCATGGGAACTTTTACATCCGTGCTGACCTCAATTTCATAGGCCTTCTCGGTCGCACGAATTCCACGAGGTGATATTAGAACCAGCCCCAGGATAAATAAAAAGACACTACGAGATACCTGTTTGCTCATGCGTGTTTCCTTTCAAGTTCTGCTACCGGCCTTTCATCGCAGCGTCAAGCGTCTCTATTTTATCATAGTCGCATTGTTACGCCCAAAGCCAAATAGAAATCCAGATGTATATTTTCCGGCAAGCCTCATATAATACATGCGTGGATACGACGAGATTGAGAGAGGTTTTCACGTTTTTCGTGCAGGGTTTGAACCATCTCCTTTGGCCTGCGGTCTGTATCAACTGCCGCCAGAGTATTTGTGAAACCGACAAAGATTTGTGCAAAGACTGCTGGGACGAGGTTCTGTTTTGTACTGCCGGTGACTACTGCCCGCGATGCGGCAGGGACGCCTCCCGCTACGGCCTGCTTGCCGGTGCTTGTCCTGATTGCCAGCATCGAGAATTCCACTTCGATCAAATTGCTCGAAGCGGAGTCTATGACCAGGCTTTGCGAAGAATGATATTGGCTTTTAAGAAAGGCCGAACGGAGCTGGATTCAACGCTGGGCTTTTTGGCCGATTCCGCTCTACAAGGGGCGGATTTTTACAGCGATATAGAATTCTTTGTGCCCGTGCCGCTGCACTGGTCGAGGCGGCTGGTTCGCGGCTACAATCAATCTTGGGTTTTAGCTAAGCGATTGAAGCATCCGACGGCAAAAATCAGCACCGACCTTGTTCGCATTCGCCGGACCAAGTCGCAGCCGACAATGGCCAGTCCCGCCGCGCGTGCTAAAAATGTCGCCGGTGCTTTTGCCGTTCGCAGGGGACACGATTTTGCCGGGCGTCAAATTTGTCTCGTGGACGACATCAAAACGACCGGCGCAACGTTAAATGAATGCGCAAAGACGCTAAAGGAAGCGGGCGCTTTGAAGGTTTTTGCGCTGGTTTCGCCAGTCGCGGGTCAGAAACCGTGAAACCGTTTAGCCGTCGCCGCTGCGGCGACGGTTGATCTGAAGGTCGCCGTGCCGGCGACCGCTAAACATCCCCGACGGTCGTCGCCAAAGCGGCGACCGCTAAACGTCCACGATGGTCACCGCCTGATCCGGCGACCGCTAAACAATAAGGAAACCGATAATGGTCATCGCCTATCACGTCATATTCACAACATACGGCACATGGCTGCCGAACGACCCGCGAGGCTCATATTCCAAAACGATCTATAACGACCAGTTGCGGATGTTAGGCCGCACTAAATACGGCAGACAAAACCCCACGCCGACCAAGGACGTGCTGATGAAATTCTGGACCGCGGCGACACCACGACTCGCTCGCCCGGCGTTTTTCATTGACGACAACGCCCGGCTAATTATTGCCGGGAGGTTCGGAAGCACTATTCAGCGGTTAGGTGTCGCGGTTGCGGCTTGCGCAATAATGAATGACCACGTGCACATACTGGTTCTCCGCTCTAAATACCGGATCGAATATATCGTGAACCAGCTCAAAGGCGCTGCAACACGGGCGTTGAAGCTCAAGCAAACACCTTGGAGTCGCGGCTGCTGGAAGGTCTTTATTGACGACAATGAAACCCTTGCCGCCGCCGTTGATTACATCCGGGCGAATCCCATCCTCGCCGGTCTTGGTGCTCAATCGTGGGATTTTGTCGCGCCGCTATCCGTTTAGCCGTTGCCGCTGCGGCGACGGTTGATCTGAAGGTCGCCGTGCCGGCGACTACTAAACGTCCACGACGGTTGGCACCGTGCCAGCGACCGCTAAACATCCACGACGGTTGGCGCCAAAGCGGCGGGCGCCAAACAAAGGAGAATCTTGTACCGGCAGCAGAATACTGCTCTTATAGCAGTCGTCTATAAGCTGTCAACATACACGCCAGAGCATCGGCCTCTTCTTCTTCCTCGTCCAGAAACCTTACTAAATATACATCGACCCCATGGAGGCTCGTCCTTACCAACCTTTTCTGCCGCGGACCTAAGGGCCAATGCAGCGCGCAATGGGCCAGGCCGTGAGCAACCCTAAGCCGCTCCACCTCAATATCTTTGGGATGCGGCTTGTAAAAGATAAAGTGGTGGTTTATGGGGGTCATTTCGCATTTTTTTGAAGAGACCCTTGCTGAACCCAGCGCTATATATGACTCGCAAGTTGCTACACAACATCTGGGTTTGACATTTGCTGCGCTATCAAAAGGCGTTATGAATATCTGGCAACCCTCTTGCTGCTCAATGGCTTTGGCTACGCTGGCCAAATGTGAGAGCATCGCAGCCTCGATAAGCCGTCGGCCGACATCCGCTACACGTCTGGAAGCCTCTTCAGGGATAGCCATCATCTACCCCCACTGAATAATGCAGGGCACACTTCTGATAGGACTAACCCCGACAGGCGCACACTCTCGGTGCTATTGACAGTCCTATTTAGCGTACCACTGCCAATCCTCAAATTTCGCAGCAATTACTCTACAGCAGTGTTTCAGGAGTTTCTGCATCTGTTTGTCATCTGCTGGACCGCACGGCTCCTTATGAAGGTCGCCCCCCCCATTTCTTGACACGTCCGGACGCTGCGAACCAATTTTTTCAGTCGGCAGGCCCGATTTCTTGTTGCTATCACTTTCTAAAGTCTTTGCCATCCGTTGGCTTCCCACTTTTAAAAGTCCCATAAAACAAAATAGCAGAGACTTTAGTATTTCATAGCAGGATCCTACCAAAAATATGAATTACGTCCACTCAGAAAACGAAAAATTTGCCGGCCCCGTTAATATAGGCAAGAGTTTTGTCGACAAGAAACACTGATAGCCAAGAGAAAAGGGAAGAATAGGGTTTAGGTACGTCTTTTTGGGGACTGAATATGAAGCGGCCGGTTGATATGAAAAAGAAGGAAGGCCCGAAGCCAGCCTCAAAAGCTGCGATGGATACTCTGTGCAGCAGTGCGGCTAAGCAGGTGGCCCAATTCTATCGGCGGTGGTCCAAGGCAGCTCGGCGACACCGTGGTTCGCAATCATCCAGACCTGCTAAAGCCCGATAATAACTGCACAACAAGTAGAAACCACCCCCTTTCGACTGAATGTTTCCTAAAGCCTTTCGTATTTTATGACGGCGCGGTAGAGGCCATTGATGCGTTTGCCGTCAACAATTGTGGGGGAATATTTATCATTTCTCGGCTGCAGCCGCACTTTGTTGTCCGCCTCGAAAAAAACGCGCTTAAAAGTCGTTTCGTGCGGCATCGCAAAACGGACAAAACAATCGTCCCCGTTATGCACTTCCGCGACGGGCGAGAATATCACGATGTCACCCTGGCGGAACTTGGGCTCCATCGAATCGCCCACTACCCGCACGGCAAAGGCATTGGGGTCGTGCAAATCCGGGCAGCGAACATAATCATCCGCCACGCCCACAGGGTAATGCAGGTCGTCAAAATCGGTTGGATAACCCGCTGCAACCTTGTTTATAACGGGCACCAGCCGTCCGGCAGCTAAAGCCCCCTCAGCTTGCTCAATATCGAGATTGCTCTCGGCCAGCAGATCGCTCAGCCGGCCGGCATCGGCTTTTTTATCAATGAGATTCTTGACAAACTGCCGCCATTTCTGCTTCTCAGCTTCTGCCGACTCGTATTCCTGGCGAATATCAGTCGGCATCCGTTCCAGATGAGCGATGTGCAGCAAAAGCCCCGGCTCAAAGTCAAGTATTTTTTCGAGCTTTGCCAGAAGCTTGTCGCCGGGCGGATTTTTCACCTTGCCGGTCTCGATGGTGGATAGATACGGCTTGG
>JAFNGF010000213.1:3285-5792 GCA_017885385.1 Planctomycetota bacterium | reverse complement strand
AAGATTATGATATGCGTAATTAAGAATTGGTCAAGAGGGAATCGATTGAAGATCGTAGAATTCGATTTTAGGCCCTGTTTCGATAATGCCACGAATGACAATCCCAACCCGGCGAGGATGCAAAGGGAGTTCGCCCCGTCGGGTTAACAAAGTTTATATTGATCCGCATAACACTCTAAATACCATTGCGCTCGCCCTGAGCGAGTCCCGACAAGTCNNATTAAACGCTTGGCTACGCAACCAGGCCTTCCAAATTCTGCAATAATATCAAAATCTTCCTCGAAATAACATTCCAAACACCCTTTCGCCCGCCCTGAGCGAGTCCCGACAAGTCGGGACGAGTCGAATGGGTTCGGCTCGTGTGTAATCCATTTCTTATGACTCGGGGAATATCAATGAAAACTATGAGCATAATATAGCACTCGCCGGACGGAAATCAAACGCGAATTTGCCGTTTCGGCGATCCGCCTTCGCGAGAGGGACATAACCGCTTCGGCGGAGTCCCTTCTCTTTCCGGGCCGGCAAGCATTGTCTTTCTTAGCCTGAATATTTCTTTGCCACAGACGCCGTCCCTTCGGGAGGCTCAGGGCAGGCTCTGAGCAACGTCGAAGGAGACCGCCGAGAACACAGAGATATAAGTCTATTTTGCAAAATAAGATATAAATTAGACTTCTTTCTAGTTGTACTGTCTAGTTTGATTAAAGTGACCCCCGCCTGCGCGGGGGTAAAGTTGAAGGTAATAATTTTAGGCACTTTAGTCACTCAGCACTTTAGGCACTTTTATTGCTCCTGCAAAAGCGATAACGTTGGATTTCCCAAATAGCGGTTATATGCACTTCCCCCAGACACAGTGTATAATACCAGCGATGAATGAGGTCTGCAAGTAGGAGAAATACCATGTTTGGCAAACGCATATCCTTGTTTAAGCTATTCGGATTTAGCGTGAGTGTTGACGCAAGCTGGTTTATTCTTGCGATACTTATTACCTGGACTTTGGCGGACGAGATATTTCCAGCCTACTTTAAGGGCTTTTCGGCTGCAACCTACTGGGGGATGGGTGTTGGCGGAGCGCTGGGCCTATTTGCATCAATTGTTTTTCATGAATTCTGCCACTCGATAATCGCAAGGCGATACGGCTTGCAAATGAAAGGGATTACACTTTTTATCTTTGGAGGAGTAGCTGAGATGGAGCAGGAGCCGGATAGCCCGAGGACTGAGTTTTTTATGGCTATTGCCGGACCCATTTCGAGCATTGTGCTGGCAGCTTTCTTATTGCTCGTTGCGATGATAGGCAAACGCGCCGAGTGGCCCAAGCCCGTGACCGGCGTTCTGTCATATCTTTGGCTGCTCAACTGTGCGCTGGCGGGCTTTAATCTGCTGCCTGCGTTTCCCCTTGACGGCGGCCGTGTGCTGCGGTCAATCCTCTGGGCTGTCAAAGGCAACCTTCGCTGGGCAACCAGAATAGCCTCGCAGCTGGGCTCGGCGTTCGGACTTTTCTTGATCATTATGGGGGTTCTGCAGTTCTCCATCGGAGCTGATTTCGTAGGCGGCGTATGGTCGGCTCTTATCGGCATGTTTATCCGCACTGCCTCTAGGATGTCCTACAAACAGCTTCTAATGCGCAAGACGCTCGAGGGCGAAGAAGTGCGACGTTTTATGAAAACCAATCCAATCACGGTTTCGCCCTCGATCTCTGTCGAGGAGCTGGTCAACGATTACTTCTACAAATATCATTTCAAAATGTTTCCCGTATGCGACGGCGACAGACTTACCGGCTGTGTAACCGCCGGCCAGGTAAGGGATGTTCCGAAGGACCAGTGGGGCCGGCGGACTGCCGGGGACCTGGCTAAACCCTGTTCGGCTGGAAATACCATCAGCCCAGAGACGGACGCTATGAAGGCGCTATCGGTAATGAGTCGTACCGGTAACAGCCGGCTGATGGTCGTTGACAAGAGGCGATTGGTCGGCGTAATAACTCTCAAAGACATGCTGAAGTTCCTGGATCTGAAGATCGATCTGGAAGGAGAATAGCCGGTAATTGTAAATTGACAATTGAAAATTGACAATCGAAGGTCTTTGCTGGGAATTACTGTAACAAGCCTGCTTTTGTGCCGTCTATAAATAGGTGAGCTATATTTTATGACTCAAGAGCAAACACTTTCCGGCTACGGCTCGGCGATACAGCCTCTCCCGGGCGCTCATTGCTGCCTCCGCCGAGACGAGATTGAGCTGGTCCGAAGGGCCCAGCAAGGCCACGTTCAGTCTATGAATCAACTGGCCCAGGAGGTCAAGGGAACACTCTCCGCATACATATATCGGGTGACACTGGACCCAGACCTGACCCAGGACCTTTCACAGGAGACATTACTGGCAATGGTTAAATCCATCGATTCTCTTAACAGTGCCGAGCATTTTCGGCCCTGGTTGTATCGCATCGCACAGAGCAAGATCCAGCAGCACTACAGGGCTAAGCAAAAAAAGGCAGCGGTATCGACATCCGCTTCCTA
>JAFNGF010000213.1:0-3265 GCA_017885385.1 Planctomycetota bacterium | reverse complement strand
TGCGCTGCTTTGAGCAGCTGCCTTACCTGGATATTGCCGTTGCTATGCAATGCAGCGAAGTTAAGGCCCGCGTTCTATTTTTCCGGGCAAAACAGGCTCTCAAGAAACAGCTGGTTCGCCAGGGCCTGAGCAAGGGAATGCTGCTTACGTGCCTAGGTCTATACGGCAAGCTGACTGCACCGGCGGATGCAGCCTCAGCAACGGTGACGGTCACTGCCGCTTCAACCAAGGTAGGCGTGACCGCGGCGGTCATTGCGACTGCTGGTACGAAAGTGGGGCTCACGGCCGCGGCCCTCGCACTATTAGGGTTGGCCACGGTCGGCGGCATTCGCGCTCTGTCTGAGCCTGCCTTGCCCGACAGGGCCGAAGTCAAAAGCATTCACTACACAGTCCAGTCCCGCAACTACGCTCGTGGAGCCGTCGGCAGTCTGAGCAACGGCGCCTACGAGCAATGGTATTACTTTCCCGAGGGAGTGGATGGCCCGATGTTTATTCGCATGCAGCGCTACGACCCGCTGCAAAAACAGACGCTGTGCGCCTGGCTTCAAAACGACCAGGGCAGCTACTATTATGATAGCGCCAAAAACGAAGTCTATATCAACAACTACCGGTTGTGGCTGAGCAGCCTGGCGGTGCGCAGCTTGCCCACCGACTCCGTTGAATTTACAGACTTTCTCTCTGAGGTTGAAGGTAACGTAGAAGGCGTCAACTACGACCGTGACAGCGGCACAGGTCTTTTGATTAGCGCTATAGACGACAGATTTGTTGACGTGCCGCATTTCCGAACCAGCTATAACTACAACACTCTGGGCGAAAGAATGTTTGACCTGGTAGGGTGGGCTTTAGCCCACCTTCAGGAAAGTGGTGGGGCAAGCCCCACCCTACACGTCCCGATGGTCGACCGTCGCGACCAGATGCACAAAAGGGGCTGGACGTACTTTCGCATCGATGGGCAAATCGGCGGTCAAATCGTTTCCGGGCGCGGACGTGTCCCGTTTGTTTACCGTGCCTGGAAAGAGCACCCGCCGTGGATGAGATTAAATATCGGCGACCGGCTGGAGATATTCGACTGCGATAAGGGTGCGGGCCTGCGCGGTGCAGACGGCAGCTTACGCGCCGTTTATCCGCCAGAGACATTCTTTGCCGGCCTGCCCCGGCCATGGATGGGCATGCACGCGATAGACATTGTGCGGCGAGATGCAGCCTCGCAGAGACTGTGGTTTGAAACCAGCCCGGCCGATCCCCGCCTTCGCGGGGACATGCTTGCCCCTGCGGGGGACCCCGCCTTGCGGGAACTCGAAGCAGGGGAAGACAGAATCGTTACTGTTACCCACCAAGAAAGCGGTACGGGCACTCAGGTCATATACACCATCGGCCTGGAAAACGATATTGTCAAGACCATTGCCTTTGCAGTAAACGGCGCCGCGAAAGGCTCGCTGACATTTTCATATCTCCAGGATATAGAACATCTCAATAAAGAGTTTGTCGAACCTGACATGGCCGAGCTTATGCAAACTCAGACCCAAGAAACGCCAGGGATCCCTCGACTCGGCTCGGGACTGTGGCTGATTTATTTGGCTCAGGGAAACTTGAGCGAGTAGCCTGGGTCAAAGAACATGGTGTTCCATTCTTGGTTAGAATGGTCGCAGCGACACGGAGAAAACCTATTTCGCCTGGGGTGTAAAGTCACTTCAATGGCTGATTCTGGCGGATACGAGACACATCGTGCAGGCCGAAGGATTTAGTATGACAGATCTGGACGAAAGGCTCAAACAAATCAGTGACCAATGAAATAATAAAGCATGAAATGTCTGCTCTGTGGGAAGCTATTATGCGATGCTCAACGAGCACAGTTTTCAAGTTACTGACTATTTGCGTAATTGCCTTGATGGTTTGTCACGAACAGACCGGCTTTGGACAAGCTCGCGCACGCATTGTACATTTTCCTTCCAATCGCTCAATGGGGATGCTTTACATATTGGATCGGAAGCTGGTAGACACGAGCAGCTATTCTGACTGGAAGCTGCTTTGCGAGGCCACTGGCGATGTGGCGGTGCCGGCAGGTAAGGCATTGCGACTGGATTTGAGCAAAGAGGCAAGCAAAGACCTGTCGCCTCTAAGGGCTTTGGAGCCTAACGACTTGACCATGCTATTCTGCCGGGGGACCGAGATAAGCGACGATCAGTTTGAACACCTGTCTCATCTGACCGGTCTACAGGAGATCTACCTTGAGGACACGGGGATACTTGGCACGGGACTAAAGTATCTGGTCAAGCTCAAGTCGCTCAAGAGGTTGGACCTCCAGGGCTGCAAAGTCACCGAGCAAGGTTTGCAGAGACTTAAGAAAAAAATACCTGCGTTGCACTGGTATTTATAGATTTCTGTTAGCCTTGTTCTGCCGACGTTCAAAAATGCTGCCCAGCGTGAGGGCTCCGGGGCCGCAGCGCGTGCACTCGAGGCAACGGACACAACGTAAGTCATTCGGGCTTTTTTCCGGCTCGATGCCGAGCTGGCACAACTTATGGCACCTCTCGCAGTGGGTACACTTGTCAGGATTCAGCCGTAAAAAGAAGACGGAAACGCGATTGAAAAGCGAGAATATCGCCCCCAATGGGCACAGAATCCTGCACCATGGTCTTCTCATGAAGAAAATCGCTACGAGAAAAAGCACGAGTATTGTAAGTTTCAGGGCGTTAGGCCAGACGATTTGCTGGCCGGCCAGTGCCTGGCTCATCATGCTCGGCACCGCTGCCTCCAGGCCTCCAGCGGGGCAGAATCGGCAAACAAACAGCGGATGGTCCTTGCCAAAAAAATACGGCACTAAAAAGACTGCACCTATCAGGACCGCGTAGCGCAAATGCGCCGTCCACTTTGGCAGATCGAACCTGGGAGTCGGAATCTTGCCCAGAAGGTCCTGCAAAAACCCGAAGGGACATGCCCAGCCGCAAATCAGACTGCCGAACACAGCCGCAGCCAGAACCAACAAGCCGACAGCGATGAACGGAAAAATGTGCAGGGCGCTAAAGCTGGCCAGGACGCCGATCGGACAGGCAAAAGTAGCCAGTGGGCATGCGTAACAATGAAAGACGGGGCCGCACATACTGTGCAGGCGCAATCCAAGCGGGTCAAGCCAGAGCAAAAAAGCCGATTGTATCCACATTCGCCAGCGAACCAGCCTGCCATACGTAAGGCGGGACAGTCTGGCTGTTTTGGCCATGGCCACCATGGCCTCCTTTCACTTTAGTCAGGTAGGACAGGCTTGCGG
>JAFNGF010000212.1 GCA_017885385.1 Planctomycetota bacterium | reverse complement strand
CGGAGCATATAAAGATGAATGGAAAGAGCAAAAATTCGATGAATTATTCCCGGCGTGACTTTCTTAAGCGAAGTGGTGTAACCCTGGCTGGCACGATGTTAGCCTACAAAGCAGCGTTGGCCATCGATACTGCCCCCAAGAAGGTTCGCATCGGGGTGGTCGGCGGCGGATTCGGCACTTCATTTGCCTGGCATGAGCATCCGGATTGCATCGTGGAGGCGGTCAGCGACCTGCGGCAAGACCGGCGGGAACTCTTGATGAAGGTGTACAACTGCCAGAAGGCTTACAACTCGCTGGAAGAATTGGTGCTGGATAAAAACATCGACGCCGTGGCTATTTTTACCGACGGCCCGCTTCATGTGCAGCACACCATCGAGGCGATGAAAAACGGCAAGCACGTAATCTCCGCCGTGCCGGCGGCCTGGGCAACAATCGAACAGGCTGAATTGCTGCTGGATACGGTCAAAAAATACGGCCTGACTTATATGATGGCTGAAACCGGTTATTACCAGCAGTCAACGATTTCAGCCCGCAAGTTCTACGAGCAAGGCAAGTTCGGCGCCTTATATTACTGCGAGGCCGAATATCAACATCCCGGCCTGGAAGGGCTTTACTTTTACCAGGGCAAAAAAACCTGGCGCTACGGCGTAGCCCCGATGCACTATCCGACACACTGCACCAGCCAGCTAATCGGCGTCAGCGGCGAGCGCCTGACGGAGGTCGTCTGTCACGGCTGGGGCGACGACAGTCCTATCCTCAAGGACAACGTCTATGGCAATCCCTTCTGGAACGAATCGGCGATGTTCAGAACAAATCGCGGCACCGCATTCCGCGTCAATATATGGTGGAAAGGCGCTCACCGCGGCTGCGAGCGAGCACAATGGATCGGCGATAAGATGAGCTTTTACTCGCCGCATCCTAACGGGCTTGGCCCCGTAATCATCCGCTCGGGCGAGCAGACGGAAAAGGACGATGCGGGCTTTGAGCGAAAGGCGCCGAACTTCGAGCAATACAAGCAGCCGCAGTGGTGGAAGACGGATATGCTGCCGGAGCCTCTGCGGCATGACACCGGCCACGAAGGCTCACATACGTTTCTGACGCACGAGTTTATTGACGCTCTGGTGCATAATCGCCGGCCTGCGATTGATGTCTACGAATCGCTGGCGTACACGGTGCCGGGCATTATCGCGCACCAGTCGTCGCTACGAAAAGGCGAGCTGCTCAAAGTCCCTCAGTATAATCCAGTAAGACTTATTGAATGATGGAGATTAGCTATGAGAAACCGAATATTGGTTATCGTTATTGCGTTTATTTTCTTTCCCGGTGTAGCCGCTTGTTCCGGCGCCCAAGAAAGAATCCAGTTAACGGCGCTATCCAGCATGGAACGGATAGGCCAGGAGCAGAAACCGTACGGGCCAAGGCCTGCCCCTGCGAAGGCAGGGGTCGAGATTAAGGCAGCGAAAAATGAAGTGGAGTCGTTTCAGGTAATAGTTACCGCCTTGAATGACAATGTCAGGGTAGTAGCTGCAGAGATTTCTGATCTGGCTGGACAGGCCGGCGCAAAAATTGGAAATGACAATATCAAGCTTTTTAGGGCCGAATATGTCCGGGTAAGAAAATCGACGCCCGGAGCGCAATTACCTCCGGGGCTGTATGCCGACCCTCTTATTCCGTTTGTAAATCCCTTGACCGGCAAGTCCATCGAGCCGTTGGCCCAGTCCCAGAAAAGGTGGGGCGAGCCGGCAACTGCTACAGGATACGATATGTATGCGGTTCCCTTTGAAGTATTTAAGGGACAAAATCAGCCTATATGGGCCGACGTCTATGTGCCAAAAGATGTCCCGGCGGGCGTTTACATCGGGAAATTTTCGGTCAAGGCGGAAGGCAATCTATCTGCCGAAATCCCCATAACCCTAACCGTCTGGGATTTTACACTTCCGGACGGCCCCACGCACAGAAACCACTTTGGAGACTTTCACAATGTCACGCGATACTTCGATGTAAAGCCCGACTCGGAGCAATTTAGACAAATCGAGCTGCGCTATTGTCAGGCGATGGCTGAGCACCGCATCAATCCGCCTATTCCGGGCAGCCTCTTACCTGCGGTCAACGCTGATGGCTCTTTGAATGTCACCGCCGAAAAGCACCGACAATTAACTGAATTTATCAATAGGTTCCACGTGACTGATTTTGAGGTTCCAAGAGCGCCATTTTTTTCGCTGCCGAGCTCGACATTGCGGCCCGATTACAAAGATATATCCGAAGCCAACCGAAAAAAAGCCCAGCGCTACTATCGAGACTTTTACGCGTACCTGAAGAAAAACGGCTGGGAAAAGCGTGCATATTTATACTTATGGGACGAGCCCAATCTACGCGAAAACTACGAGCAGGTCCTGGTGCTGGGCGAACTTGTGCACCAGGCCGCGCCCGAACTTAGACGGCTGGTGGTTGAACAGCCATATCCCCAGGACCCTTCCTGGCCCGATATTGATCCGGCGGTTGATATATGGTGTCCACTGTGGTCGTTCATTGATAGAAAATCCATAAGTGAAAAAATCGCTAAGGGCGACGAGGTCTGGTCTTATACCGCTTTGGTTCAGCGAGCGCCTCGTTATCACCCCGAATATCAAAAGGTCAAAGACCTTGACCCGCCCCACTGGCATATAGATTGGCCGCTGCTCGCTTATCGCATCCCAACGTGGATAAACTATCAATACGATATTACCGGCTTACTATATTGGTCGACGGTCACCACGGTTGTTGACCCGTGGGGCAATCCCGCATTCGCACATCCTGCGCATTATAATGGAGGCGGGTACCTGTTCTATGCGGGCGTACCCTGCGGCATTGAAGGGCCTGTCGCCTGCGTGCGGATAAAGAATCTCAGAGACGGGATGGAAGATTATGAGTATTTCGCAATTCTTGAAAAACTGGCGGGCAAAGACGCGGTCAAAAAGATAGTCAACACGATTGCTCCAACCTGGTGGCAATTTTCAAAAGACCCTAATGAAATCCTTGCCGCTCGTGAAAAACTTGCTGCGGAGATTATCAGATTAAAAAAGTGAATAAGGAGGCGCCCCCCCCGCCACAGGTGCGGGGGCTAACCTGGGCAGGGCAATGCTGTGCCATTTTCACAGGAGCAAGTACGATGTTCCCACGAAGAAGAAGTACTCTGCGAACCAAAGCGGCTCTCTTAGAGTGCACGTTGTGTTTAGCGCTACTGGCTAATGTTGGCTTGCTGTGCATAGCAGCAAATGCTGAGACCTACTATGTCGCAACCGACGCGAAAGCCGATTTTTCGGGCTCGAAGGAAAAACCGTGGCCATCAGTCGAATATGCCCTATCAAAAGTCGGCGGTGGGCATACAATCGTCGTCAAGCCGGGCCTCTACCGCGGCCCGATGCAGATTGCCAAGCAGTTCGCAGGAACCAAGCAGCGGCCGACGGTGATTCAGTCGGATGTCAAATGGCAGGCGGTGTTCATCGGCGCCGAATACCACGTTATCAGCAATGCAGGCGATTGCGACTGGGTGGTCATCGACGGCTTCGAGGTGATGGGCGGGCGCTACGATGGGATCAAGATGAATGGTGATTACAATGTGGTGCGGAACTGCTGGGTCCATAACAATAAGGCGATGGGAATTGCCATGCACAACCGCAAGGGCGGTCTCATCGAGAACAACCTCATCGAGTTCAACGGCGATCACATCCAGTTTGACCACGGCGTTTACGCCGATGGCGAAGAATTGACCGTTCGCGGCAACATCGTCCGTCACAACGCCAGTTACGGGCTGCACCTGTACCCATCCATCAAGAACTCACGGATCGTCAACAACCTCGTGTACGGCCAGGTTCGGCGGCGCGGGATCATCGTGGCATGTCCGCAAGGAGGCGGCAAGAATGTCATCGTCAATAACACGGTCGTTGAAGATCAGCCGCTGACGATCTGGAACGGCAACGGCGAGGTAGTGGCGAACAACATCCTGATCGCGGAGGGTGGAGAGGCATTCTCTTTCGGCGAGGGTACCCAAAACGTTCTGGTGGACTACAACCTTTGTGTGTCGAAGTCCGCACGTCAGGGGCCGCACGGGCTGACCGGCGATCCCCTGTTTGTGGACCAGGCCAGAGGGGTCTTCTGGCTGCGGCAAGACAGTCCAGCGATTGGCAAGGGTTCCTCGCAATATGCGCCTACGACGGATTTCTGGGGCCGTCCTCGCCCACAGGACAAGGCCCCGGACCTGGGCGCATTCACTTTCGAGCCTGTCTTGACTGGCGAGCAGGTTCGGGCCGCCTGGGATCACGGCTGGGCGTATCACCGCCACGGTAACAAAGTCGGCCTGCCGGATCCGTGGGTGCTCCCTGCGGCCGAACCGGACTCGTCTCGGCGGAGGCCTGAGCCGGAGCGGGACAGGGAACCTCAGGGAGACCTTTGAGTCATTGCAGCTTAACGGAGATCATAGTGAGTCGAAAGGATCTTTATGAACAGATTACTGTTGCTCTGGTTGGTCTTGGCAATCGCCCCTGCCATCAGCCTCGGCACCGCGGCGGGCGATGATGCGAATCGCATTCAGCCTTGGTCGAAAAACTCGCATTACTGGCAATACAAGGGCCGGCCTGTGCTGCTGCTCGGCGGGAGCAAGGACGACAACCTGTTCCAGATTCCGGATCTCAAAGAACACCTCGACGAAATCCGCAACGCCGGCGGCAACTACATCCGCAACACCATGAGTGACCGCAAGGACAAGGGTTTCGAGGTCTATCCGTTCAAGCAGCAGCCCGATGGCAAATACGACCTGGACCAGTGGAACGACGAATACTGGCAGCGGTTTGAGAACATGCTCCAGTGGACCGCCGAGCGCGACATCATCGTGCAGATTGAGGTCTGGGACCGCTTCGATTACTCTGGCAACAATTGGGAGCCGCATCCCTATAACCCGAAGAACAACACCAACTACACCTACGAGCAGTCCGGCTTTGCGCCACATTACCCCGATCACCCGGGCGCCAACAAGCAGCCATTTTTCTTCACTACACCCAAGCAACGGAACAACACGGTCGTGCTGAAATACCAGCAGCGGTTTGTGGACAAGATGCTGTCGCACTCCCTCCGCTACGACCATGTGCTCTATTGCATGGACAATGAGACCTCGGCTGAAGAGGCATGGGGTGTGTATTGGGCCGATTACATTCGCCGCCGCGCCGCCGAAGCCGGCAAGAAGGTGTGCGTCACTGAAATGTGGGACGCTTGGGACCTTAAAGCCGATGAGCACAAGCGTACCCTCGACCATCCCGAACGCTACGACTTTGCAGACGTGTCGCAGAACAACCAGAAGAAAGGCCAGGAACACTGGGACAACTTCCAGTGGGTGCGGGCGCGCGTGGCCAAACACCCGCGTCCGCTTAACACCGTGAAAACCTACGGCGCCGACACCGGCCGCTATGGCAACAATCGCGATGGTCTGGAGCGCTGGTGGCGCCACGTCGTTGGCGGAGCGGCGTCGGCGAGATTTCACCGGCCCGACTCCGGCATTGGGTTGTCCGAGCCGGCAGTCGCCGCCATCAAAGCCGCCCGCAAACTGGAATCGCTCGTGAAGCTGTGGGATGTCGAACCCGCCAATCATCTTCTCAGCAACCGTGAGGACAACGAGGCTTATCTGGCCGCCCGCCCGGGGCTGGCCTATGCGCTCTACTTCACCGATGGTGGGTCCGTCGGCCTCGACCTCAAGGACACGCCAGGCCACTTCCAGGTACAGTGGATTGACATCGGAGCTGGCGAGTGGGGTAAGCGCGAAACGCTCGACGGCGGCGGCGTGGTGCCCGTGAACGCACCAGCCAAAGGCCACTGGGTCGCAGCGGTCGTAAAAACCGAGGCCGCTGCCCCGCGGCCAGCGCAGCGAGCTGCCTCGACGTCCGGCACACAGAGCCCCTTGCGTCGGCATCCCACCAACCCGCGCTATTTCACCGATGGTGGCGGTCGGGCTATCTATCTGACCGGCTCGCACACCTGGGCGAATCTTGTGGACATTGGGCCCAGCGACCCGCCTCCACGATTTGATTTTGACGCCTACCTGGATTGGATGAACCGGCTGAACCACAACTTTATACGCATGTGGACGTGGGAGCCGGTAACCTGGAACACAAAGGCCAACCAGGAGAACAAGCTCCACACGGCCGCTCCGCAGCCCTGGGCGAGAACGGGGCCCGGCAAGGCCCTCGACGGTAAGCCCAAGTTCAACCTGGAGAAATTTAATTCCGCTTACTTCGACCGGTTGCGAAACCGTGTCGAGGCCGCTGGTAACCGCGGCATTTACGTTTCCATAATGCTCTTTGAAGGCTGGGCAATGCAATTCTCCGCCGGCGCCTGGCAGGGACATCCGTTCCATCCCGACAATAACGTAAATGGCATCGACGGGGACGTAAATAAGGATGGCAAAGGTCTGGAAATTTATACGCTTGCCAACAAAACTGTGACTTCTTTGCAGGAAGCTTATGTGCGCAAAGTAATCGATACCGTCAACGATCTGGACACCGTGCTGTATGAAATCTCAAATGAGAACCACCCCGAATCAACACAGTGGCAGTATCACATAATCCGTTACATTAAGCAGTACGAAAAGACTAAGCCCAAGCAACATCCGGTGGGGATGACCTTCCAGTATCGCGGCGGAAAGAACCAGACCTTATTTGAAAGCCCCGCTGACTGGATTTCTCCCAATCCCGAGGGCGGCTACCGGGACGACCCGCCGGCGGTGGACGGGCGTAAAGTCGTCCTGAATGACACGGACCACCTCTGGGGGATCGGCGGCAATCAGGCCTGGGTGTGGAAGAGCTTTACCAGAGGATACAATCCACTGTTTATGGACCCCTATGATGGGGAAGTGCTTGGCCAGCGGCTGGACCCCAGGTGGGACCCCGTCCGCAAAAGCCTGGGCTATACTCTAATGTACGCCAACAAGATGAATTTGGCCTTGATGCAGCCGCACAACGACCTGGCGTCGACCAAGTATTGCCTGGCAAATCCCGGCGTCCAGTATCTGGTTTATAACTCGGACGCGGATACACGTTCTATAACAGTCAACTTGGCAGCCGGCACTTACGATTACGAATGGTTCAATCCCAATAGCGGCAAGATTGAATCTACCGGCACAATAAAAGCCGTCAACAATACCCAGCAGACCATCGAAGCGCCGTTCAAAGGTGACGCCGTGCTTTACCTGGCTCATAAAACTAATTAGGATGTGGCAACAGAAGCGCAGTTTGACAACCTGCAAACCCAGAGTTAGAATTTGGCGAGCTTAATATACAATCCTTGAAGGGGACAAAAATGACAACGACCAGAGTTACCTTCTCGATTACTGTGGCTTGCATCCTACTCGGCTCCGCCTGTGGCGGATTTACCTTTGCGGCGGAGCGCGCCGAGCAAATCCTTGACCGGATTGGCGCCACACGCGGGATTTGTGTGGTCTTAGGTGACCAGCGGTGTGAAATAGCACTTGAGCTTGTCAAACAAACTGAGCTGCTGATCTATATCCAGCTGCCGCGCGGCGAAGATGTGGAAAAAGCCCGGCAGATAGTCGACGATGCAGGTTTTTATGGAACCCGAATCTTCATCGAGAAAGGCGACTTGACGAGGCTGCATTTAGCCGACAATCTGGCCGACGCCCTGGTAGCTGGGGGTACGGCACCGGCAGAGATTTCGCAGGCCGAGGCGCTTCGGGTCCTGCGCCCACAGGGAAAGGCTTTGCTCGGACGCAAGGTTTTGACCAAACCTTTTCCAGAAGGAATAGATGACTGGAGCCACCCGTATCATGGCCCGGATAATAATCCGCAGTCGCAAGACCGCGTCATAGTTGCACCATATCTGACGCAGTTTTTAGCGGAGCCTCGCTACGCGCCGCTGCCTCAGGTGGCGGTTGCTTCAGCGGGCAGAGTCTTTAAGGCATTCGGCCACGTGGCTTTCAAAGTACGGGAAGAGCCCTTCTTAAATAAGCTCGTGGCGTTTGATGGTTACAACGGCACAATCCTCTGGAAGCGTGACCTGGCCGAGGGCGTTATGATCCACCGCAATACAATGATTGCGACGCCGCAAATTCTATATGTCGGCGATGATAAGTCGTGCAAGCTCATCGACACCGCAACCGGCCGGCTCAAAGACGAGATTATCCCGCCCGTAGAAATCGCCGGCGGAACATTCTGGAAATGGATGGCCCTGGAGGACGGCGTGCTTTACGCCCTTATCGGAGAGCAGGAGCAAAGAGACCCAACCAAGAAATGGGGCCGAGATAAACACGGCTGGCCGTGGGACCCGATATCGGAAGGCTTCAATCAGCCCGAACAGCCCTGGGGATTTGGCCGGAATGTGCTCGCCATCGACCCTCAAACGAAAAAGATCCTCTGGCACCACCGCGAGGATGAGCCGATCGACAGCCGGGCTATGTGTATGAAGAACGGGCGTATCTACATATTCCGATTCGGAGAATATTTAGCCTGTCTTGATGCAAAAACAGGCAACATTGTCTGGCGAAAAACTCCGGATAACGCCCAGGAACTTTTCACCTCACTGGGGACATATTTGAATCGTCAGGACTGGCGCACAAACTGGCGGACTACCTGCTATCTAAAGTGTAGTGATAAGGCCCTGTATTTTGCCGGCCCGCCAATCGGCAAACTTCTGGCTGTGTCAGCCGAAGACGGTGGTATTTTGTGGGAAAATTCCTACAGCAACTTCCAGCTCATCCTGCGCGAGGACGGGTTATACGGCATCAGCGGCCAAATCGACAAGCACCCGAGCGTAAAATTTGCCGCCCTTACCGGCGAGGTGCTGGCGGAAATAGATAAGGCTCGTAGGGCCTGCACTCGGCCGACGGGTTCTGTCGACGCCATCTTTTTCCGTGCCCAGGATGGTTCGGTGCGGCTGGATTTGGCATCCAGGCGCCCACAGTGGATTTCAGCGATGCGTCCGCCCTGCCATGATGGCGTGACCATCGCCAACGGTATGCTGTATTGGTGGCCGTCTGTGTGCGACTGCCAGCTGACGCTATATGGCGTCACCTGCCTGGGACCGGCAGGAGACTTCGACTTCAGTCCGCAGGCAACCGAAGAGCAACGCCTGGAAAAATACGCCGATGATTTGACCAAGGTCGCAGATTTGCCTCAATCGCCGGCTGATTGGCCCACGTTTCGCGCGGACAATATCGGTAGCGCAGCCACAAACGTACGTGTTCCTGATAAAACCAGTCCCCTTTGGGGGTTTACGCCCGAGAGCACTGTCCCTACAGCCGCTCCTGTTCCTACGGCGCCGGTTGCAGCAGGCGGACTCATATTTGTCAGCGGTCCTGATGGAATTGTAAGAGCGCTGGACGCGGCAACGGGGCGGCAACAATGGAAAGCCTATACCGGCGGGTCAGTCCGTTTGCCTCCAACCATCTGGAAAGGCCGGGCACTGGTCGGCTCCGGCGACGGATGGGTCTATTGCTTCGAGGCTAAGACCGGCCGGCTTCTCTGGCGATTCCGTGCAGCCCCCGCCGAGCGTCTGATACCCGTCTACGGCCAATTGCTTTCAACCTGGCCGGCTGCGAGCGGAGTGCTGGTCGATGATGGGACTGCCCTGAGCACAGTCGAAGGGACTGCATACGTGGCCGCGGGGATCGTTAATTACGATGGCACTTATGTGTATGCCCTTGATGCCGCAACCGGCAAGATAAAATGGCAAAACAATACATCCGGGCATCTCGACCGGCAGGCTCGCACGGGCGTGAGCGTGCAGGGACATCAGCTACTTTATGGCGGCAAACTGTACCTAGCCAGCGGCACCTCCATTTCGCCGGCCGTCTATGACGCCCGTGATGGCAAGTGTCTGAACGATCCGGCGCCGCTGGCAAGCTGTGAATCATCCAGTCCGCGCGGCTGGGAGCTTTCGCTGCTTGCAGATCAGGTCGTCGCCTGCGGCAAACCTTTCTATGCCCACCGAGAATATGAGGTCTACGATGATACTGTTTTTAATAAGGTTTTTTTGACGTCGATGGGCGACCGGGACATTGTTTGGACGAGCAGCCAGTATAGCGGCAAGATTATGTGTTTCGCTCACATCGACCGCGCGTCACTTCCCGCCCTTTTAGCCCTGGCCATTGGCCGGGGTACCCCCGCCGAAAGGCGGGGGCTAAAAGACCAGCCGCTGTGGAGCTATGACTGTAAAGACAGCGTCGCTTGGGCGGTTTGCAGTAATGCCGTATTGGTTGCCGCTAAGAGCCAAATCGTCGCCCTAAATATTGAGGATGGTTCGGTACTATGGTCACAGCCTGTGCCGGCTGCGCCGGTTCCGTGGGGCCTGGCCGTCGACCGCGATGGCCGAGTGATAGTCACTCTTGAGGATGGAAAGATTCTGTGCTTCGGTCAGAGATTCTTTGCCTCCGGACAAATCGGAGCGGAAAGGTAACCTTATTTTGTAACCGTTCACAGGGTAACATGTCGAATTTTGGCCATTTTTCGTCATTGCGAGCGAGGCAGAACCGAGCGCGGCAATCTCAGCACTACGAGAGGTTAGGATTGCTTCGGCCTAAAGGCCTCGCAATGACATAAAAACGCTGATTTACCACTGTGAAAGGTAACCTTATTTTTATATAGGAGCGGAACTCATAGTATGTAGCTGGTGCTAAAGTCTTGAGTGGAGATTAACTTAATTATGAAAATATTAAAGCGATTTCATTTACCTATCCTGATGTTAGTCTTCTGCGGAGCAGGCTGCTTGAACGATAAAGCTTTGTTGTTACGTTCGGACGAAAAATATACCGACCAAAATGCTTTTGGTACGATAAGAACCAGCAGTAAGACACTGGCACCCGTATATGCCCCTTTGGCTGAGCAGATTGTTTCAGATTTCGACCTGAGCAAAAAAGATGGTATCGGAATTGACTTAGGAGGCGGTCCAGGCACGCTCATTGTCGAATTGTGTAAGCACACACAACTTCATTGGATCAATGCCGACATCAATCCGCATTTCTTCCCACATTTCTATAGGCAAGCGGAAGAATGCGGTTTTGGGCACCGGGTGAGTGCTATGTTCGCCGATGCCCATTCTCTTCCTTTTCGCGATAATTATGCGGATATAATCGTTTCCAGGGGTTCCTACCACTTCTGGGAAGATAAGGTGCGAGCGTTCAGCGAGATATATCGCGTGCTCAAACCAGGCGCGGTAGCTTACATTGGACGGGGCTTCTCGAGAAATCTGCCTGTCGAAACGGCAAAAAAGATACGTGCAAAACAGGGTAAAAAAATGAGATATGATGTGGGAAAAAAAGCTGATGAGCTGTACAACATAATGAATGAGCTGGGAATCAAAGACTACCGCATTGATATACCGAAACCGCCGGGCAGTGAAAATGTCAATTATGGGATTTGGGTCGAATTTAGTAAACCCGAAGCAAACGTGTGTAGAAAAGAGGGAGGACAAGATAATAAATCGAATGCAAAATCAAAATCGGTCGAAAGTGGGCTTTACCCTAATCGAGCTATTAGTGGTTATTGCCATTATCAGCCTGTTGATGGGAATACTCATACCGGTTTTGCACAAGGTGCGGTTTAGAGCTAATGAGACGACTTGTCTGAGCAACCTGAGGCAGATAAACTTAGCGCTGATTATGTACGCCAACGATGACAGCAGGCAGTGGTATCCGCTGGAGCCGACCGAGCATAATCCGCATCCTGGCTTACTGCAAAGGCTTAACGCATACAATGATGAAGCTCTGATGGAAGCCTTTTATTGCCCACAGGCTAACTTCATGGAGCAGTGTGCGAATGATCCAAATGGGGGCGTGCCTATCGGGGGCGTGGACTCGGTAATCGACACTCCTGAAAACCGCCAGATAGGTAACGTCACATACCTATACTGGAGCTTCCGGGCAAACAAACCGGGGCCGAATGGAGGGACGTGGCGCGATACTCCTTACTTCCTACCGCGCCAGCTAACTTTGCAGGGGATAGAAGCCCATCCTGATTGGCTGGGCAAAACAGGCAATGTTGACGGTCAAAACCAGCGATTTAATCAGTGCATTAAAGCGGCACCGGCGGAAATTTGGGTGGTATGTGATTTTTTCCGAAAGCAGGGGATTTTCCCGCATGGCCGCAAGTCAGGCCAGACGGAAGGTGGCGTCAATGTAAACTTCCTCGATGGCCATGTCGGCCGAGTCTACAAAAGCCCCAGAGACAGCTACCGCTGAGCAAGAAAGAAATTCGGAATTCCAAATGAAAATTGACAGTTGCAAATTGCCGAGAATCATGGTGCTGATGACCTGTATCTGGTGCTGTGTCCAGGCTCATCCGGTCTTTGCGTGCAGATACAACGTCCGCGAGGTCGGCTTCGTCGACCTGGGCATCGAGCGGTATCGTTTGTACGGCTATGTCGACAAAAATACGCCTGCTGAAATCACCTCGAGCTTTGAGCAAATATCGTACGCTGCGCTGCTGGAGAGCAATATAGAAGTTGAGATTATTGATGTAAATCAACAGAAGGACCATCCGGCGATAAAATATCTCGATTCATTGCAGCTAGTGGCTAAGCCACGAGCTGCGCTGGCCACGGGGCAGATACAGACTTTCCCTTCTGCGGTTCTTGTCTCGCCCGATGGGCAGACACTTGCCGTGCCCCTGACAAAACCTGGCTCCGCCGCGAGAGACTTCGAGCAAGCGCTCAGGTCGGCAATTGACGATATTTTATCCTCACCAAAGCGCAATGAGATTCTCCAGCAGGTCGCCAAGGCATACGGCGTTGTGCTTCTGATTGAATCAGCAGACGGGGAGCAAAACAAAAAGGCAAAAGAAGCTGCCCGTGGGGCCATTAAGCAGGTAGCCGGGCAAATGGAATACTTGCCCAAGCCCATCGCTCATCCGCCCGTGCTGATCGAAGTGAGTCAAGCATCGCTTTCGCAGGAGAATGTCTTGTTGTGGAGCCTGGGTCTGGATAAGGACAAGCTTGACCAGCCGCACGCAGCGGTGCTCTATGGGAGAGGCCGATGGATCGGGCCAATCTTCAAAGGCGAGCAAATAACGCAAGACAATCTAACTGCGGTTCTGTTCGTGATCGGCGAGGACTGCGAATGTGGTTTCGACCACAGATGGCTGCAGGGCACAATGCTGCCTGCCAGATGGGACGAAAACTTGCTTTCCGTGGCAGCGGAAAGCCTGGGATTCGATCCTGAAAGTCCGATGATAAAGACCGAGATTAGCTGGATAGTAGGAAGAGGATCTTCTTCGTATCCCGACGTCCCGCTTGGCTACCAGGAATTGGTTGTGGAATCACAGCCGGAGGGTAGCGATGGCGCTGGCCATCCCCAGGCTGCGATTGAGGATGCCGCTCACCCAGGCTTACAGCCGGCTCAAGAAAAATCTGGACCCGCCACCACAGGTGTGCCGGCTAAACAACATCCCTCCTGGGGCGTAGCCCTGGTCGCCAGCTTGGCAGCTCTAATCATAGCCATCGGCCTGTTCATCGTGTTTCGAGCGAGAAAGAACCTATGACCACGCCGGGCCTTATCTTGCGAGAAATTCTGCATCGAAAGACTAATTTCCTGCTCAGTGTGTTAGCCGTCACCGCAGCGGTGGCCTTGTTTATATCATTCTTTACCGCAGCGGCAGCCTCGCAGCGAGAAACTGCTCGCCTGATGCTGCAGATGGGTTACAACCTGCACATCGTGCCGGAAGGTACGGATAGAGGCGAGTTCCTGCTCACTGGGCTGACTGACAAAACCATGCCGGAGGACTACCTGGAAAAGCTCGCCACGCCTTCGGCGTTTTCCTACAATCACCTGCTGGGCACTTTGCAGCGAAAAATATCATGGCAAGGATTGGAATTGGTTCTGACCGGGTTGGCTGCAGAGGTCTGTCCGCCTGGAGCAAAAAAGTCGCCGATGGTCGAGCCGATTCCACAAGGTACGGCCTACGTCGGATATATCATCGCAGATAGACTCAAGCTGAAGGCGGGCCGGATTATCGAGATTGGGGGCAAGCAGTTGAAAATAGTCAGGTGTCTGTTTGAACAGGGCGGCGTAGATGATATCCGCATCCAGTGCCACCTAAAAGACGCCCAGGANNTGCTTTGTCGATACAAACGACCCGGTATCCATATTGAGAAAAGAAGTTGCCTCCATTCTGCCGGACGTGCAGGTCGTTCAGGCAAAGCCCATCGCGACCGCCCGCGCAAAACAGCGACAAATGATACAAGGTGTATTTGCCGTCATCGTGCCCGCTGTTGTTATTGCCTGTGGAATATGGATTGGCGTACTGGCCGCTGTAAACGTCCGGGATAGATACCAGGAAATCGGCGTCATGCGGGCCCTGGGATACGGCTCGGGCAAAATCACGGCGCTGTTTCTTGGAAAGGCGGTAATAGTCGGCCTGTTAGGGGCAATTATCGGCTTTCTTGTGGGCACGTATCTGGCTTTGCACTTTGGTCCGGAGATTTTCAAAATGACCGCCAAGACAGTGATGAAACCGCAGTTGCCTCTGCTGGCCTGGTCGCTTATCTTTGCTCCGCTTTTTGCGGCAGTTTCCAGCTTTATCCCGGCGATGATTGCGGCAGCTCACGACCCGGCGGTAGCCCTGAGGCAAGAATGATAACCACAGATTTCACAGATTCACAACGCAGATTCAACGGATTCTACATCTCTGTTATCTGTCGAGAAAAATCTGTGAAATCTGTAGTTATCGGTGTTCATCTGTGGTAATGATATGGTTCGCCTGGAAAAGGTTGTAAAGACTTACCAAACTCACCGGGGCGTTTGCAAGGCTCTGGATGAGGTTACCCTTAGCATCGAAAAGGGGCAGTTTGTCGTTATCTGCGGGCCCAGCGGCAGTGGAAAAACAACCTTGCTTATGACCATCGCGGCAATGTTGCATCCCTCCAGCGGAACCGTCACCATCGAAGGACACAATCTCTATGCTCAGACGGCCCGCGCCAGAGCCATATTCAGAGCGCAGAACATCGGTTTTGTTTTTCAGGATTTCGCGTTGGTGCCCTATTTGAATGTCGCTGAAAACGTGGCTTTGGCCGGCGGGACCCACCTCCGGCGCGAACGTTTAGCTCTGCAAAGCACGAGCCGCCTTGCACAGGGGCCGGCAGCGTCAAAACCGCAGGTTTTGGCGATGGCTAACCATCCCCAAGCTGCGATTGAGGATGTCACCCAGCGGGGACCCAATTGCGGGGCTAAACGCGCTTACGAACTGATAGAAAAACTCGGGCTGACCGACCGAATTTATCACAAGCCCTCGCAGCTTAGTGCCGGCGAAAAGCAGCGTACCGCGATAGCCAGGGCACTACTTAACCGCCCAAAGATCATCCTTGCCGACGAGCCTACCGGCAATCTTGATCCCGACAATGCCGCCGCGGTGCTCGGATACCTGGCCGACTTCCACCGACAGGGCGGCACCGTGATCCTGGCAACCCACGGGCCGGCAGCAAAAGAATTTGCCGACCGCATAATCTATCTACGAAATGGAAGGGTTGATAGCTGCAAGGTGTAGAATGCTCCCGCCTTGGCGAAGCCCGGGCTTGCGCGTAGTAACACTGCCAACGACGAGCCTTCGGCGGGCGAAGGAAGGCCGCGGGAGCCCTGCCGCTGCTTGGCAATTTGTTGGCCGTTCTCGAAATTTATCTTGAAGTCCAGGCAGCCAATGTGGTATAAATAACCTCGATAAGCAATGTTCTTGGAAGGAGGAATATTATGCGCGGAAGACCCATCCATTTAGGTTCTGTATCGGTGTTGGTGTGCCTGCTGACTGCGGCCCTTGCCCCCGCTGCCGACGTGGATATTCTTTGGCCGGATCAGCCGCTGCCGGTCATAGACGGCGCCGTTGACCCTGTGTGGTCGCTGGCAACAAAACAGCTCATAACTATTACTATCAACGGTAGCGCCCCGACCGACCCTGCGGATTGCTCCGGCAGCTGGCAGGCGCTGTACGATTCGCAGTATTTGTATGTGCTGATCGACATCAACGACAGCAAATTGTATAACGACACGGCTCTTGCGGACTCGTGGCAGGATGACAGCGTCGAGCTCTATATAGACGGCAACAACAGCAAGGGCGCTTCTACGGACGAGAACGACTTTCAGTACCGCTTCGGATGGAACGTTGACTCACCAAGCGCCGACATGTATGAGTTCTTCCATCGGCCGGGAAGTCTGGTCGGCGTGGAATATATGATGGGCGTAACCTTCGACGGCTATCGTGTCGAAATCAAGATACCCTGGTCGGCAATTCTGGGCAGACCCGGAGCGCCCATAGGCCAGTTGATAGGCGTGGACTGCTTTATCAATGACGATGATGCCGGCGGCGCCACCCGTGAGTCACAGGTTGCCTGGCACGCAACAACGGGAGGCGGCTGGAACACGCCCAGCTTATGGGGCACAGCCTGGCTCACGCCCGGCCTAAAGGCCGGCAATCCCAAGCCCTTCGATGGCTGCGAGGATGTAAAAACGCAACTGATCGAATGGGTGGCAGGCCGTACCGCTAAGTTCCATGATGTGTATTTCGGCGCCAATCCAACGCCTGGCACCGACGAGTTCAAGGGTCGCCAGCCCTCCACAACGTATTACCACAGCGCCGGCTTTACGCCGGGGACTACTTACTATTGGCGGATAGATGAAATCGAAGCCGACGGCGTCACCATACACACCGGCGACGTCTGGAGCTTTACCATTGCGCCGTTGACCGCCTGGAAGCCCAGCCCTGCCGACGCAGCCAAAGAAGTGCCCTTGGACACAAAGCTCACTTGGAGAGCAGGTCAGGGGGCGATTTTGCAGCATGTGTACCTTGGTAAAAACTTTAATGACGTCGACCAGGGCAGCCAAAATACCGAGCAATACATTATGGTAGAAACAACTTATGCTCCCAAAGCCCTTGTCCCGGAGACTGCTTACTTCTGGCGAGTCGACCAGTTCGATGGCAGAACCTGGCAGAAAGGCCCCATCTGGAGCTTCTCGACCGTGGCTCCGGGCACAGGCAAAATCATTCGCCAGTGGTGGATGGGCATCGGGGGAACCACCCTAAGTGATCTGATAAACAGCTCGCGTTACCCGGACAGCCCCGACGGCTGGGAGTACCTAAGCGTCTTCGAGGGTCCTGTGGACTGGGCCAACGACTACGGAAGCCGGCTCCGCGGCTGGCTTTTTGTGCCCATCTCGGGCGATTATACGTTCTGGGTGTCCGGAGACGACGAAACACAATTGTACTTAAGCACGGATGAAGACCCGGGCAGTAAACAGATGATTGCCAGCGTGCCAGGCTGGACCAGCTCCAGAGAGTGGACCAAGTACCCGGAGCAAAAGTCCAAGCCGCAAAGCCTCACTGAAGGCAAGAGATACTACATCGAGGCGTTGATGAAGGAAGGCACAGACGGCGACAACGTAGCGGTAGCCTGGCAAGGCCCTGCCAGCACCACGCGCCAGATCATCAGCGCTAGTTACGTGGGGGCGACTCCGTTTATTCCGCTAAGGGCTTGTGCTCCGACCCCTGCGGATGGCGCCGCCGACGTCACTCAGACGCCTACTCTCGGCTGGATGGCGGGAGGCAAAACCGCTAAGCACGATGTTTACTTCGGCACCAATAAAAACGAAGTGGCAAATGCCACTACCGCTTCAACCGGCATCTATCGAGGTCAGCAGAATCTCGATGTTACCAGTTATACGCCCAGCGAGCTTCCGCTTCAGTGGGGTGAGACTTACTACTGGCGAATAGATGAGGCAAATGCCGTCCATCCTGACAGCCTATGGAAAGGCAGCCTCTGGAGCTTTACCACAGCCAATTACATTAGCGTGGATGACTTTGAGGCCTACACCGACGATGTTGGCAGCAGAATATTCCAGACCTGGCGCGACGGATGGGGATTCACAGAGCCGGCGCCCGGTTATCCTGGCAACGGCACCGGCTCGGCTGTAGGCTACAGTCAGGCCCCGTTTGCCGAGCAGACTATAGTTCATGGCGGCAGCCAGTCGATGCCGTTGGCTTACGATAACAGTGGTACAGCCGGTAAGACCCGTTACTCGGAAACCCAGCGGGAGTGGGCCTCTCCACAGGACTGGACCATAAACAACCTCAAGGCATTGACGCTGTGGTTCTATGGCGATCCTAACAATGCCGTTGAACAGCTTTATGTGGCGGTGGAAGATAATGCCGGCCACGTTAAGGTCATTTACCATCCTGACCAGACGGCGGTCCAGAAAGATGCCTGGCAGGAGTGGAACATTGAGCTAACGCAATTTAGCGCTGCGGGGGTAAATCTAAAGGCTGTCAAGAAGATGTATATTGGTCTGGGCAACCGGACTAGTCCCAAAGCGAGCGGCAAAGGTAGCTTATACTTTGATGACATCAGGCTGTACATACGCAGATGTGTTCCTTCTCTGGCGAAGCCCATCGCTGACTTAAGCGGCAACTGCGTAGTTGACTACGCAGACATAGAAATAATGGCTTCCGCCTGGCTGAGCACCGGCGCGGCTCTCGCAGCCGACCTGAATGCGGATAATGATGTTGACTTGAAGGATTACGCCATTCTGGCTGACGCGTGGCTTGAGGAAATTTTGTGGCCGTAATCCCAGACCCCGCACGCTGAGCGCAGCGAAGGCGTCTGATTATGCCAGCAAGGATTTAGGCCCTATGCCCGTCGCGTTTGAATATCGCCAGGGCCTGTACTTCATCGCGACCTTGACCGACCCCTTGTGGCGTTTGCCCTGAGTGTCCCGAAAGGACAGGTTTGCACGGCGTCCTGTCCCGAGGCCTGCCGAGGGAACTGCCCCCGAAACTTATCCCGAGGCCTGCGAGGGAACTGCCCGCGAAAAGTGCCAGGTTTACCGAACTTCCAGGCAGACCCCTCGACTTCGCTCGGGGCAGGCGTGTAGGGTCGGCCATGGCTTCTTAACCGCCGCGTACGCGGGTGCCTGACGCCTTCCTGGCCTTGTTCAATATCGCCTTTGCGCGACGAGCCACGTCCTTGTTGCCCGTGACTTGCATCACCTTCGCCACGGCGTCAGCAACCTCACCCGGCTTCTGCTCAAAGATCTTCTCGCCAATTGCGACAGCTGCGAAGGCTGCCTCGTCTTTGGTCGCCGGATTAGAGAGGTGCGCCATTGCCATTGATAGCGCCTCGACCGCCGGCACTTCGCCCAGCACGCCAAGCAGGAGCTTCTTCTCTTCGTCGCGCTGAATCATCGCGGCCGCTTCCTTGCACATCGCAAGTTTGTTCTCGGTCGAGAGGCTCTCATCCCGAACCAGGCCGATATAGCCGCGCAGAGCCGCAATCCTACCGGATGGGTCGGGCGAGGTCTTAGCCAGCCGGAGCAAGTCTGGCGCCGCATCTGCACCTTTCCATCTGCTAAGCGCGCGGATAGCAGCGGCACGGACTTCCGCATTGGGATCATCGACCGCCGCGCGTACGGCCTTTAGAGCATCCGGTCCCCCGATGGTGCTGAGGATGCGCAGCAGGACGCCCTTTTGCGCGGGCTGGGCTTGGGCCAGCAGCCCCGTAATCTTATCGGTGTAAGATTGCGGATTGTCGGCTCTGGCAAAGATGTCGCTCAATGCCTGTTCAGCCGCCTCCACGTCCTGCGTGGCTTTTGTACCCATAAGCAGATCAAGCAGCACCGGCAATTGGTCGGGCCCACCCAGCTCACCTACCATCCTGATCGCGGCTGGACGAACCTGTGGGTCAGCGCCGCCGGCAGCTTTCAATAATGTGGGAACGCTCGCGGTCATTCGCCGACGCCCGATCAGCTCGAGCGCGGTGAGCCGCTGGCTGGTGTCGCCGCTATTGAACATCGCCATTACGGCGGCGTCGGTTTGCTCGCCTGGAAGGCCGGCAAGGCTTTCTCTCGCAGCCTCGCTAATCTGGCGGTCGGCATCTGCAAATAATCCCACCAGAACAGGCACAGCCGAAGCGTGGCCGATGGCCGACAGCGCTCGAATAGCTGCCAGGCGAACGCCGGTTTTGTCGCCGCCCTTAGCCAGCGCGAATAACGCCGGCAGCGCTGCCGGATCGGCTCGCTTGCCGAGCGTCTGGATCACAAGGATTTGATTATCAGCCGGCAGTTTAGCTATTTCGGCGGTCAACACCTCGGTCACTACTTTATCTCTTGGCAGTTCCATGGCGGCCTGCACCGCGGCGGAGAACAAAAGGTAGTCATCGCTCCGCAAATACTCGCGCAGCAGCGCCGGACCGTCCTTGCCGCGGGCGAGGATCGCGCCGCGCACAGCCCCGGTGCGGACCTGGTGCGGCTCCTTCAAACTGCGCAGCTGGTCGTAAATGGCAATTGCCTCGCCTCGCTGGCCTTTAGCGGCAAGTGCCTCGGCGCAACGAAATAGCCCTTCGCAAATGGCGAGCTGACTGGCGGCAGGTGCGTTTGGCAGAGCAGCCTGCAGCGCCTTGGCCGCGGCGGAATCGCCGATCCTACCCAACGCCCTTGCTGCTGCCTGAGCCACATCCGCATCGGAGTCTCGCAACATTTTCCCTAATGCTGGCACTGCCTTGGTATCGCGCCTCACACCGATTGAAATGATTACGCCAACAAGCGGCCGGCCTTTGAGTTTGCCCAGCGCATCGCGCAAGGCCTCGTCCACAGCCGGGTCCGGGATCGGCTCCAGAGCATAGCGGGCCATATGCGAGAGTTTCTCATCACCAAGCAGCGCCGCCAGCGGCGCGACAGCGTCTTTGGTGCCGATGACGGATAGTTGTCGACAGGCATCAACCTTTTCTTTCTGCGGCGAGTCCGAGGTGAGCACTGCTATTAGTTTAGCCTCCTGCTCCTTCGTGGCAGGCGGCACGGTCTGCCCAAACAACTGTACGGTTCCGGCTAAAAGCAACGCAGCAACCAGAGCAATCGAGGAATTTCGAATTTCTTCTGTTGACATGGTTTAGCTTCCTTCCAGGTTTACCCGCCTGAGGCAGGTTAAGTTAGTTCTTTAGACGGTCCACGGCTCACGCATTGCCCGGCTGCGCAGGCGATTGGCCTCCGGATCGTTTATGAATTCCTCTTTAACAGGGTCGTAACGCACATTGCGTTTGAGCCACATACATATATTAGCCGCGTGCACCGTAGACATAGAGCGGTACATCACTACCGGATTGGCCACGGTCTGGCGGCGCGACTTGATGCAGTCGAAAAGGTCTCGCACGTGGCTCATCGGCCGGCCTGTGCGGGCCATGTAGTCAGAGACTATCTTTTTGAAGTCGGCCATCAGACTGGGCGGGGAAACATCCGGCTTTGAATAGCCGTCGGCTACCGCGACCCAGCCTTCGGGGCCGTCGAAACGCATGCCGCAGGAGCCTCGCCACCACTTATCGCCGCGACTTAGGATCATCTTTACGCCGTTGGCGAAACGCGTGACCATTTCATCGCCGGTCGGGTTATTGACGTATTCGTATTCGACCGCTGAGGTGTCCAGCGCGTCGATCCCTGCCTGGGCCTGGGCGAAGGTGTGGGCGCCCCATTCGCCGATGCAGCTGGTATGGAAGTCGTAGTGGCCGCGCCAGCCGCCGCGGGTGTATTCGGCGTTGTAAGGCCGCCACGGGCAGGGACCTAACCACTGGTCCCAATCCACTTCATCTTTGGGCGGTTCGGGCTGTGCGGGCAGCCAGTCGTGCCTCATCTCCGCTGCGTCCCACGGAGCAATATGGGCGTAGGCGGTGTGCACCTTGCCCAGCCGGCCTGTGCGGGCAAGCTCGATCGCAAACACGAAATTTCCCTCGCTGAGCCGTTGCGTGCCGGTTTGATAAATACGCCCGTAACGTCTGGCGGTTTCCACGACCGCCCGGCCTTCGGCCATAGTCATACATGATGGCTTTTCGGAATAGACGTCTTTCCCCGCCCGCATCGCCATAACGGAGGCAAGCGCATGCCAGCGGTCGCCGGTGGCGATAAGCACCGCGTCGATATCCGTGCGCGTGGCCAGGAACTCGCGGATGTCACTATACATGGCACAATCTTTGTTGCCGTAGAAGGTGTCCACCATCTGCTTGACGGCCTCGCGGCTGGTTTTCTGGGCATCGCAGACCGCGACGAATTGCACATCCGGCTCGGGCAGCATCCATTGCAGGTCGGATGAGCCGCGGTTGCGGATGCCGATGCCGCCCAGCACAATCCGCTCGCTGGCGGGAACCTTTCCATCGCGGCCCAATGCCGAGGCCGAAACAATGTACGGCACCGATGCCAGAGCTGCCGTGCGTTTGAGAAACGCACGCCGCGTAAGATTTGAGTTCTTCTTCAACATGATAGCCTCCTAACTCAATGGATTTTCGATTTTCGATCTTCAATTGGCAATTGGCAATCCTCAATGAGGTGGATTTTATCCTTTTGAGGATGTCGCGCCAACGCAATTCAAAGAAAAAACTCCCGATCCGGATCGGGGCAACTCCCGATCCGGATCGGGATGCCGAGTTTTTTGTTGAACCGAGCCGGCGAAATTGCATCCTTATATGTAGAAGGCAAGATCTTGTCCACGTTGAGGGCCTTAGATGGATTCAGAGAACCGATTGGAAGGTTTGGTTTGTCGTTGTCAGCACGGCGAGCAAACAGCATTTGAGCAACTGTTCAGGCGGTTCCAGCCGCGACTTCGCTACTATGTCCGGCGTCTGGACACCATGGGCGACCACGTAGACGACACGCTCCAGGACATCTGGGTCAAGGTCGTCCGAGAGATCGGCTCGCTGAAGGACCCAAAGGCGTTCGTGGCCTGGCTGTATGCCATCGCTCGCCACGAGGCGTATGGCAGAGCAAGGATCAAGGACCCATTTATCGAACTGACCGACGAGCACCTGGAACGGGTTCCTGAACACGATGAGCCGGTATTCACGGACGAGGACGCGACTCGCATCCACCAGGGGCTGGGCAAGCTCAAGGCCCATCACCGGGAGATACTGACACTGAGCTTCTTGGAAGATTTTTCGCATCAACAGATTGCCGAGATCCTTGGCATTCGCGCCGGCACCGTCAAGTCTCGGATTTACTATGCCAAACAATCTCTTCGCAAAGAACTGGAGAAAAACCATGGATAGTCAAAGAAACTTAGCCGACAAGCTGCTTCGAGCAGATGGCATCGACCCCTCAGCAGTATCTGAGGTGGAGCTGGTCCGCTTCAGGCGGCTTCTAAACCGAGTCGAACAAGCTAAACCATCTTGGAGAAACATTATGAGAACCCCAATTGCCAAATTAACGATTGCAGCCGCTGTGATTGTAGCCGCGCTGCTTGGGATACACTTCTCTGGCGGAACGTCCACTACCGCCTGGGCAGCCGTATTGGAGAAAGTGAACGGTTTCGACACCTGTGTTTTTCGCACCCGGCACGTCGAGACCACCGGTCCCCGGCCCGACGGCTTTGAATTCGCCACCGAGAAGGAATCCAGAGAGTATCGCTCCGACACATACGGGTCATTCAGCGAGAATTATGAGAATGGCAAAGTCTCCGTCCGGCACTATACGCTGTTACAGGAGAGGCAGCATCTTTCTTTCTATGGTCAGGGGCCGCATAAAATGTGCATGCGCATGGCTATCGACGACAAGGGCATTCGCGAGTTCTACAACAGTGATCCCAGGCGATTAGTGGCGAAGATTCTCGCGGGAAACTACATCGAGCTGGGAGAAGATACCATCGAGGGCAAACGCGTCAGAGGCATCGAGCTGCGCGATCCGAATGTACTGGGCGATGAAGAGAATAAGGTACCGCCGATGGATGATTTCGCCGCGAGTTTCTGGATCGAGACGGAAACCCAGCTGCCGGTATGGATGGAAATCAGCTTGGTGCCCAAGGGCTCTGCCACGCGAATGACGATGATCTGGGACCAGTTCGAGTGGGGCGTGCCCCTGGAGGCGAGCCTGTTCAAGCCGGAGATCCCGGCCGATTACGAGGTCGTCGATGATAATGGCAAAGTACCGGACACAACCCCCAAGACCACGACGGAAGAAGCGTTCGCACAGCAGACCTTGGCCGAGCCCTATCTCGGTGACTTCGATCATCTGCCCTTGCCGGACGTGAGCGGCCTGGCGCTGCTCGGTATTGACCCGGGTGCCCCCAAACCGCAGGTGCGCCTGCTCGGCGGGACGGAAATCCGGATGGCCCTCGACGCCTGCGTCGGGAAGTGGCCTCCGTACGAGCAAGTGAAGGCTCAACTGCGTCAGGAGCTTCAGGGCAAGCTCGCCATCGATGCAATGGACGTGGACGCGCTAGCGACGACAGGGATCGCACTACGCGACCTATTCTGGGAGCTTGGCGGATGCCTGTCCGACACCGCGTATCCATACGTCTATGCGGCCCGGCTCCTCGATGAGATCGCCCATGAGAAGGCTCCCGACAACCCGGCCGTCATCGACCAGCTTCTCGAATCCATCGGGTCCTACGAAGTGCTGTACTATGCGGACGATCCGGCCCTCGACGAGCCCCGGCGGAACCCCATCTACGCAGGGATCGTCGCCGACCTGTGCTATCAGCAGTGCAACCTGTTGAAAGCCAGGATGACCGGGGATTATACGCCGACGTGGAAGGACTTCGTGCGATGCAGCAATGTCATGACCGCCAGTCGCATCCGAAAGGACCAGGCCACGAATCTGGAAGTGATCCTCTTGCTGATCGAACAGGCTCCGAAGGCCGGCTGGACGTCGTACCTCGACGATTTGCAGCGCGGCGAGCAGAAGCTGCTGGCCGGCGAGGTCTACAAAGGGCCGGTGGCCTTCATGGGCGGGATCGGGGACATCCACCTGGAGCAATACGCACGGCGGCTGTGGTCCTTCCAGGGGCCGCAGGAATTCAGGCAGAGCCGGCTGCCGACTCATCTTAGACACCTAAAAGGATGGTAGCAGGCTACCCGGCGCTCAGGCCGGATGACCACGCCGACAAAGGGCCGGCCCCCGTTTCTGTCTTCGACAGAAGACACGGGGGCCGGCCCTTTCTTCTTCAATTTAGAAATTGACAATTGACAATCGTAAATTGACAATTGGAAGAATGAATGCGACACAAAAAAACTACTCCCGGATTGTTTTGGCGACAGTTCTGCTGCTTCTGGCTCCCGACTCGCTCGGGATTGCGTCTAAAAATCAGCCGGCCGATTCCCCGGAGCGTCCCGATGTTATCGGGATTCCTTCGACTTCGCTCAGGACCCCGATCCGGATCGGGGTCCCCGGCGCGCCGGGATGCCACACAGGCTCAGGGCAGGCGTGCTCATTGAGTCCCGATTCGGATCGGGAGCCAATTGAATCCCGAGATCTCGGGAGTAAATCGCAAGGCAGGTATTTCAAGATTCAGGTGGTGGACCGACAAACGGGCCG
>JAFNGF010000211.1 GCA_017885385.1 Planctomycetota bacterium | reverse complement strand
CCCGGATCCCCAGCAGTCCGAAGCCCGAGCCCGTGGAAACGGAGGAGCCGCCGCAGCGTGGGCAGCGCCGAGTTGCCGGCGAAGACCCCGCCCAGCCGCAGATTCGGATCGGCTATCATCAGCCTAACGTGAACCATCCCGACAGCGCCGTGTTCGAGGCCATCTCGCAGATTATAGGCGTGGGGCGAACATCCCGGCTGTATAAGAGCCTGGTGAAGGAAAAGAAGATTGCCGTTTCTGCCTCCGCCGGGCAGAGCTGGAGTAAATATCCGGGCTTATTTATGTTCTCGGCGGTTCCGGCCAAAGGCCATACGAATCAGGAGTGCGAGGAAGCTATCTACACCGAGATCGAGAAACTGAAAGCTGAGCCGGTCGCACCGGAAGAGCTGCAAAAGGCAAAAACACGGGCCAGGGCCAGTCTTATCCGGCAGTTGGATTCCAACGATGGCCTGGCGGCAGAGCTGACCTTCTACCAGGTCATCACCGGCGACTGGCGCAATTTGTTCAGACAACTGGATAAGATCGGAAAGGTCACCGCTGACGACATACAACGCGTCGCCAAGGAATATTTCATCAGCAAGAATCGCACAGTAGGTGTAATCGAGACAGTACAGGCGGAAAAGTGATTTTTAATAGGAGCGCAAAGATGAGAAATTATAGATCATCCGCAATCAGAGCCATCATTTGCTTGGCTATTCTGCTGCCCTTTTTGGCGTCGAGCTGCTCGCAGAAATATGCAGTGGACTACAAACAGTTGAAGTATCCCACACTGGGCCAGATAGAGATACCCCAGGTCAGGCGGGTGACTCTTGCCAACGGGATGCAGGTATTCCTGCTGGAGGACCACGAGCTGCCGCTCGTCAGCTTGTCCGCCATGGTTCGGACCGGCTCGGTTTACGAGCCTGCCGACAAGATCGGCCTGGCGGCAATCACGGGTGCCGTTATGCGCACGGGCGGCACTACCAGTAAGACCGGCGACCAGATAGACGAGCAGCTGGAGCAAATTGCCGCCTCGGTAGAGACCGGCATCGGCCCTAATGTCGGCGGGGCATCTATGTCCGTTCTGAAAGAGGACGTCGATACCGGGCTTTCAATCCTGGCCGACGTATTGATGAACCCCGCCTTTCGCGAGGATAAAATCGAGCTGGCCAAAATTGCGCATCGCAGCAGTATCGCCCGGCGGAATGATTTTCCATTCAGCATAGCGTTCCGGGAGTACACAAAGCTCATATACGGCCCCGAAAGCGTTTATGCCCGGCACACCGAGTACGCCACAATCGACAACATTACCCGCGACGACCTTGTCGCTTTCCATAAGAGATTCTTCCATCCCAACAACACGACCCTTGCCGTCTGGGGCGATTTCGACGCCGAGCAGATGACTAAGAAAATTGAAGAAGCGTTCAAAGCCTGGGATAAAGCCGATGCCAAGCCCGCCGTCCCTTCGGCTGCGCTCAGGGCAGGCGTGCCGCAGGTGAGATATGAATTTCGGCCAACGGTCAACGTCATCCAGAAGGAGGAGATGAACCAGAGCTGTATATGCCTGGGCCATATCGGCGGCATGATGAACGACCCGGATTATTTTGCGCTGGTGGTGATGAACGAGATTCTCGGCGGCAGCTTCACCAGCCGGCTATTCAAAAACGTGCGCTCCCGCATGGGACTGGCATACGCAGTATTCGGCGTTTATTCAGCCGACTACGACCATCCCGGCGTCTTTTATGTCGGCTGCCAGACGAAATCAAAGTCTACCGCCCAGGCGATTCGCGCAATGAGCGAAGAAGTCAAAAAGATCACCGAGGCCGAGGTCACGGACGAGGAGCTGGCTTTAGCCAAAGAAAGCTATTTGAATTCGTTTGTGTTCAACTTCGACAGTAGGGCCGAGATTGTAAGACGCCTGATGATTTATCACTACTTTGGCTATCCTGAGGACTTCCTGCAAAAGACCAAAGACAACGTTGAGAAGGTGACCAAAGCCGACGTGCTGCGTGTTGCCCGCAAGCATCTTCAGCCTGATAAGATGCAAATCTTAGCTGTCGGTCGGCCTCAGGATTTCGATGAGCCGCTGTCGGTGTTCGGGCAGGTGCGCGAAATTGACATCACCATCCCGCAACCGCAAAAGTAAAGAATTCTGAACCCCGCAACAAGCCTGTCCTGAGCCGGGTCGAAGGATTGCGGGGCTAAATATTTAGCCCCCAAATTTATTTGGGGGTTTTCCTTCTTAGGTCGAGGGAGCAATTATGGATCGACATTCACGAAGGGAATTCCTCTCGACTGCGCTCGAGACATGCCTCAAAACGGTTGGTCTTGCAGCCGCTTCGGTAAGTGTATCTTCACTATTGCCGAGTTGTGCCGGCATGAGCGAGACAGCAACGGTGCAAAAAAAACGCCCGAACATCATCTTCATTCTGGCGGATGACTTGGGCTATGGTGACCTTGGCTGTTACGGGCAAGAAACCATTAAGACGCCGAACCTGGACCAAATGGCGGCAGAAGGCATGCGCTTCACCGATCATTACGCCGGCAGCACCGTCTGTGCGCCGTCACGCTGCGCGCTTATGACCGGCCTGCACACAGGACACTGCTGGATTCGCGGCAATGCGCTACTGCCGCTGCGACCGGAAGATGTTACCGTCGCCGAGCTGCTCAAAAAGGCCGGCTACCAGACAGGTATCATCGGCAAGTGGGGACTCGGCGAGGCCGGCAGCACCGGAATCCCGAACAAGCAGGGATTTGACTACTGGTTCGGATACCTAAATCAAAGGCACGCCCACAATTACTATCCCGAGTTCCTATGGCGTAACGAAGAAAAGGTGCCGATCGAGGGCAATCAACTGCCTGCACCAGAACCGGGCGGCTGGGGGCGGTCAGTGAAAAGAACAACCTACTCGCATGATTTATTCGCCCAAGAGGCTCTTTCTTTTGTGGAGCAAAACAGGGATAGGACTTTCTTTTTGTATCTTGCCTTCACCATTCCGCACGCCAATAACGAAGCCGGGCAAAACGGAATGGAAGTCCCGTCCCTGGAGCCTTACGCTGATAAGGATTGGCCGCAGCCGCAGAAAGGCCACGCAGCGATGATAACGCGGATGGATAGTGACATCGGCAGGTTATTTGGCAAGCTCAAGGAGCTTGGCCTCGACCGGGATACATTGGTGATGTTTTCAAGTGACAATGGCCCACACAAAGAAGGCGGCGGCGATCCGAACTTTTTCAGAAGCTCCGGCCCGCTGCGAGGTTACAAACGGGATTTGTACGAGGGCGGTATTCGCGTGCCGATGATCGCTCGCTGGCCCGGCAAAATAAAGCCCGGCTCAATCAGTAACCATGTCTGTGCCTTCTGGGATTTTCTGCCAACCTGTTGTGAGCTTGCCGGCGTAGAAACCCCACAAGGTCTTGACGGAATCTCCATGCTTCCGACACTTCTGGGTAGGACCGATCAGCAAAAAAAACACGAGTTCCTTTATTGGGAATTTCACGAGCAAGGCAAAAAACAGGCTGTGCGGATGTCCTTCGACCCGGCTCAGGACGGGGGCGACTGGAAGGGTGTGCGGCTAAATGTGGCGAAAGACCCGGATGGCCCGATAGAGCTATACAATTTGAAAGACGACATCGGCGAGAAGCATGATGTTGCCGGCCAGCATCCGGAGATCGTGGCAAAAATCGCAGAGTATATGAAGCTCTCGCATGCACCCTCGGAGCATTGGCCTTTGCCCAAGTAGGTGTACTCCCGACTCGATCCGGGGCGAAAAAAACCACCGATTATACAGATACCACAGAGGATTTGCTGTTATAACCCTTTTAATCCTCCTTCCCATTTTATTTAATCTGCGAAATCTGTCGAAAAAAAAGAGAGGTTGCCATGAGACGGCGTGATTTTTCTACGCATTCCGGCTATTTTGGTCAGTAAATCCTAAACTCGAATATCTAAATCCGAAA
>JAFNGF010000210.1 GCA_017885385.1 Planctomycetota bacterium | reverse complement strand
AGACGATGGTATCCTCGGCCAGGCCGTCTTCTTCAAGCTGCTTGAGGATTTGCCCTGCCTGCCCATCCATTTTGGTCACGTTGTCGTAGTACCTTGCCAGGTTCTCGCGGACAACGGGCGTATCAGGATAATACGGCGGCACAATGGCCTTGTCGGGGTCATGGATCAGCTTTTCCCCTTTCTTTGGCCAGTTTTGGCTCTCGTGAGATGTAGTCAAGTTGAATACGGCAAAGAAAGGCTGGTCGCCGTCCTGATTGCGCCAGTGTGCCTTGTTGCTGCTTTCGTCCCAGGCGGTAACAGGCGGGTCGAACTGGTAATCCGTTTTAGAATTATTCGTGCAATAATAGCCTGCAGCCCGCAGGTACTCGGGGAAGCACTTGACTTCTGCCGGCGGCACACCCTGGCATCGCATGTGATGCGTACCGATGGTTGTTGGATACATGCCCGTGATGACGCCGGAGCGTGATGGGGCGCAAACCCCGGCGTTCGTATATACGTTGGTGTACCGCACGCCCTGTGCAGCAAGGGCGTCGAGGTTCGGCGTCACTGCGTAACTATCGCCGTAGCAGCCCAAATCGCAACTGGTGTCCTCGCAGCTAATCCAGAGAATGTTTGGCCGCTCAGTCTTTGGCATCTCAGCAGCCCCAAGACGAATTTCAGGCAAAAACATCGCTACCGCTGAGCCTGAGCTTATCTGCAGGAACCGCCGTCTATTCATAGACAAGACTGCCTTTATTTACTTCCGCTTTGTGCCGAGGATTTTCAGCGAGTCTTCAATGACCGGCAACGTTCTGGTCGTGACCTGGGGGTCGTGAACGTTGCCGGTTACCTCTACCCGGACTACCGCCTGGCTGAGACCTTCGGCCAAAGACTGCACAACCGATGGCTCGGCGGCGGCAAGCCGTTTGCCGCGAGCAGTAAGAACCAAATCCACATTGTCACCGGCCAGATCCATCCAGCCGGAGCCGCTAAAAGCTATCGCCTGGCCGGATAAATCGAACTTTTCAAAAAGCAGCTTGTCGCCCTTGATGTATGAATCAACTACCATCTGCTCGAAGGCAAAGTCCTTTGGCTCCGTCAGCTTCAATACGTACAGCAGTTTTGCCAGCGGCGAGAGCTTACCCACCTTCATATCGCGTATAATCAATCTGCATTGACCGATTCGCCCCGCGTTTGCGTCTTCGACAGAAGACACGCCGGCGCCGAGCTCAGCCACGATGCTCAGTGCCCCTCCCATTGTCCCGCTGGTGTGGTCGTTAGCCCTGCCGCCCCTGTCCTGAGCAAAAAAAGCCTGCCCCGAGCCCGGTCGAGGGGTCTGCCGGTAAAGTGCCAAAAACCCGCGTGTGGAGGCAGATTCCTCGACTTCGCTCGGAACAAGTGTGGGCAGGGCTTCCCCCGCAGCTTCTTGCGAAGCAAGAGCGGGGGCTAAACCCGTGTCGGCAAGAAACTGTTTTAGATCGACCCTGTCGAAACCTACTTGCAGCATATATTTCAAGGATTGCTGAGATAGTCGTTTGAATTCCAGCTTGCCTATCACTTTACCGCCGTAGCAATCGGCAAGCAAATTTTCCGCCAGCCAGCTTTGGGTGTCGGGATCGTAATTAATATCTGCCTTCAGATTATTTATAGTTTTGCCTTTAAGGCGGAGACTATCTGCAGAAAGGCTGACTGCCCCGGCGGAAAAGCCGGCGCCGATTTTATAAGAGCCTTTTGCGTGAAGCTGGGCGTCCAATTCGGCCCGCACCCCGGACAGGTCAAAGTTACAGTCTTTAAGTCTGATGCTGCCGGCGAACTCAGCGTGCTTTTCATTCGTCTGGCTGCTGAAGATTTTTATATTCTCTAAATCCAGATCAAACCGCCCGCCCGGCGCCAGTTTGCCGTAAAAAGGAGCAATACCCGTTTTGGTCAAGGCGGTTCCAAGCTGCTCATCAAAGGCAATATCACGGGCTGAAAGCGCAAGACTTGCCTGATCGAGGGCGTCGTCAGCAAAACCGATCCGGCCATTCAGGACGATCTGCGATGGTTCGACTTGGCTCACCACAAGTTTGCGATCTGCGGTTTGGGATTGGCCGGCGGCCGGAGCCGCAGTAATGTCTTCAAACGTGATGGTCTTATTCGTTATCGTCAATCTGCCCACAATGTTTTTCAGCGGGTATACAAAGGCAGCACTATCACCCAGGCACTGGACAACAATCTGGTAGCTGGGAGCTTCATCGGCGGCAGCTTTTCTCAAATCAGCGGCAAGATTAATTCTGCCTTGCGGCGTCAGCCCGGAAAAGATTTTTTTTGCCGGCGCCGGCAACAAGCCAATCAGCTCAGCAGTTAGCTGGGTCTGCTGTGCATCGACGGTTAGGTGGTAGCGGGACGGCTGGGCCTGGTCCGTTAGCGAGATTCCGCCGGCGATTGACACCCTGCCATCGTTGCATTGACCGGAGAGTTCCTTGATACTGATTGAATCCGGCGTAATAACAGCCTTGGCAGAAATATCGCGGATTTCCAGCGGCGATTCGCCCACCTTTTCATCCTTCGCAGCTTGTGGCTTAGCCACGAGCTGCGCTGGCCGCGGG
>JAFNGF010000209.1:264-16652 GCA_017885385.1 Planctomycetota bacterium | reverse complement strand
TAAGAACATTACGCTCGGCACAGCAGGTCACGTCGACCACGGCAAAACGGCGCTGGTGAAATTGCTGACAGGATGCGACACCGACCGGCTCAAGATTGAGAAGGAACGCGGAATGTCCATTGAGCTTGGCTTTGCGCCGTGTATGCTTGCCGAGATGGAAGTGGGCATTGTTGATGTCCCCGGCCACGAGAACTTCATAAAGACGATGGTCGCCGGCGCAAGCGGTATCGATGGCGTGATTCTGGTTATCGCCGCCGATGATGGCGTGATGCAGCAGACGCGCGAACATCTCGATATACTCACGCTGCTGGGCGTCAAGTATGGCATTGTAGCTCTGACTAAGGTTGATTGCGTGCCACCGGAGCGTATCGGGATTGTCACCGAGCAGATCAAGAAATTCCTTGCCGGCACATTTCTTCAGGATGCTCCGATTCTTCCCGTGTCGAGCGTAACCGGCGAGGGTTTTGATAGTTTCTACGAAGCCCTGAAGCATTTGGTCGAGGGCATAGAGCCGAAAAGCAGCGATGGAGTATTTCGGCTGCCGGTCGAGAGAGCATTTTCAGTAAAAGGCTACGGCACAGTTGTAGCCGGCATCCCGGTCGCAGGCTCAGCTAAAATCGGCGACGAAATGGTCATTTTCCCTCCCGGCGCGAAAGGCCGGATAAAAGCCATACAGGTTTACAAGAGAAATAGCCAGACCGCTATGGTCGGCCAGTGTGCCGCGCTCAACGTGCCGCAGTGGGACTACAAGACCATCAGCCGGGGCAGCACGGTGACATCGGCTGAATACTTTTCGCTCCAGCAGTGGTACTTGTGTGAGCTTAATCTTTTGCCTCACAGCGGAAAGAGCCTCAGGAATGGAGCGGATGTAAAATTTCACACCGGCACATCCGAAGTAGTCGCCACGCTGTACCTGCTGCAGGGCAATATCGCTGCCGCCGGGCAAAAATGCCTGGTTCAAGTCAGACTAAGTGAGCCTATCGTCGCAGGGCCGGGCGACCGTTTCATATTGCGGACACTCACACCCGTGCAGACGGTCGGCGGAGGAATAGTCGTAGAAGCGACCCCAGAGAAGCTCCGGCGAAACCAGCCGGAAACGATTCAAGATGCGCAGGCCCATGCAAAGGCGGTGCTCAATCGCAGAGATTTCGTTGAATACGCCGTAAAAACCGCTGAGACTGTTGCCGCAGTTGAAGCTGAAGTCTCGGTTCGCACGAAGCTGCCAGCGGGACCATTGACGCCAATCCTTGCCGAGCTTATAGGCGAGAATATGATAATCGAGCTGGGTAGGAAATTGTATATCCATCCCGATACGCTTGCGGAAGTAGAGCAACGACTGCTGAACGTCGTTGGTAACTTTCATCGCGGCAGCCCGGAAAGCCCTGGAATAAGCGTCGCCCAGCTCTATGAGAAGTCCGCCCCTTCGGGCGGAGTTTACCCTGAGCGTAAGCCGAATGGGCTCAGGGCGGGCCCTTCGGCTTCGCTCAGGGCAGGCCTGCGAAAGGACGTCTTCGACGGTGTGCTCAAGCTGCTGCTGTCCGGCGGCAGGCTGGTAGAGAGAAAGCATCGGCTGGCTCTGCCCGAACACCATGAGATTTTGAGTGACACTGAGCAGAAACTGCTGCAGGCGGTCGAAGCGCTTTTTAGAAGCAGGCTTTTTAACCCGCCCAGCAGGACGGAGATTGTCGAGCATACCAGAGCGCCCGGCGAAAAAGTGGAAAGAACTCTCGGGATAATGCTGGAGCAGGAGCGTCTTATCCGGGTTGAGAGCGATCTGCTTTTCCACGCTGAGGCCGTTGAGCGTGCTCGGAGTATTCTTGTCTCTTCCATCGAAAAACAAGGGAGCCTGGAGAGTGTGAAGTTCAAATATATTCTGGATACCAGCAGGAAATTTGCGATTCCACTGCTGGATTACTTTGACCGGATCGGCGTAACTCGCTCCGTGGGCCGGACCCGGTATTTGGCGAAATAGAAGTAGGGTGGGCTGTGCCCACCATTTTTTGTTGTGCTTTTGCAGGAGCTCAAAGATGCGTTACGGGAAAATAGCTGCGACTTTTCTTGGCGTAGCCGTTGCGACTATCGTTGCTCTGACCATACTTCGGCCTGGCTGAGGCAGTCCTCTCGTGGTCCTTGGAGGACTGCTGATAATGGCCTGCTTTCCGCTGGCTCTGGCATTTGGCATCGCCGGAATTGCCGCCGACCGCCGCAAGGTGCTGGCGATCATTATGACCGTCGTTGCGGGTGGATGTGTGCTTTTTTATGTGTGCATGATAGCCATCAGTATCGTTGCCAGAGCGTGACGTCACCGACTATCTGGCAACAGATATCCTTTGGGCGCAACGAAGAACTTGTATCCGCCGACGTCGCTGAAAAAGATTCTGTCCCGATTAGCGGTAAGCCACTGCTGCCATTGTTCGGCGCTGGCGAAGGATTCATTCGTGTAACGAGCCAGCAGGCCCCGGGCGGTATCGGCGTGCGTCTGGTCTTGCAAAAGGCCGATGAGTCGCTGCAGGGCATCGACACTGCGGTTGGAATTTATTCCCAGCGACCTAAGCTCGTCGTCGATGCGAAATACTCGGTCTTGATAAACAAACTCCATGTCTTGCTTATAATACTGGACCAGCCCGTTAGGATCAGACGCGTACTTTTCCCACAATTCCGATGGAAAGTTGCCTGTAAAGAATTCTTTCTTGTCTCCAGTTATTCTATTTATGAGGGCAGCGAGCAAGAGAGTGTACAGCCGGTGACTCGAGGTGGTTCGGACCAAGGGAGCCTTGCCGTCGAACCGCTTGATGTAACATACGCAATTGACAAAGAATTTTTTGCCCGCATCCGTCATTTTTGAAGGCGGAGCGGAATAACCCCATTGTAGGAAGTTGCCATGCCTGCCTACACCCACAGCGCCATATTGTTTGCCCCGGTTAAAACCTAACGCCAGCACCTCGGCGTCCGGCGAGTCGGTGAAGCCATAAGCGACGGCAACAACACCACCGGAGTCTTTACCCGTGTTCTGCACCCGCCATACCTTCATCTTATCGGGCAGTTTATCGTCGCCTATATGCCGCTCCCGATAATTATCAGGCGTGTCCCAGAATTCAAAATCAGGCTGAACTTTGAAAGGTTTTTGGTAAACCTCGTGATCAAGCAGCTCAGCATGAGCCGCGTCTCCCATGCAGCTTCACAAGTATCCCGTCTTAAGGGAAAGACTGCTGCATATATCCGCGCCTGGAACTCCCACCGTTATGGTGGCACGCGAGTATTCACGGGATATATTTGGCCTATTTGGCCGGGGGGCGTAATCGAGAATGACAACGTCAAAACCGCTGGATTCCTCCTGTTTGAAGGCGTTATAGTCAGCGGTTTCGACCTGTTCAAAATGCTTGGCGAGGAAGTCTACGAAATCCTTTGCACGCTCGCTGTTCGGCACACCGGCATATAAAAGACGCAGGTTAATCTTCTCGCCCGTATCGGCTTGATAGACCCGGTCCGGTGCTGGCGCAGGTTTTGTTGTCTCCGTGGAAGGCTCCTGGCCGCTGACCTGGGGCTGCTCTTTCTTTTTGCAGCCGAACGCAAAAATCATCACAAGGACACAGCACAGTGTCAAGACTGTACAACCCGATTTACCTTTCAGAGTGTGTTTACCCAGCATACATTACTCCTGAGTCAATTTGACATTCGATAGACAAATTATAGAAAACTTGGAGCGTCCGGTCAACTTTGATTCGGAAAATTGTAGGGAAAAATTTTACCGGTTTTCGATAGAATTTTTTCGCCCAGCATTTGACGCCTGTAGAAAGTGGTTTAGAATATGGGTGTCAAATTTCAGACAGGTCAAGCGGCATTTGCGCGGATCTCTGCGCAGACGAGGTTAATATGAAAAAGCAAACGTGCCTTCAAATGCGGGTAGCGGGTCTGGTCGCAGTGATCATTTTGAACCTCGGCTTTGGGCCAGGTTCTCTATGTGCTAAAGAGACTCCGACACCGTCCCAGCACGGTACGAACCTTGGCGAATTGAAAGTCCAGGGCAAGTACATCGAGCGGCTGGTTTTGTCGCAAAAGGATGGCAGCAGAAAAAAGTTTGCCAAGCCGGGCGAAACCATAAAACTGGCTGTAGGCGAATATCGACTGCAGGAAGTTAGGTTGCAGGGCGGATACTCCTGCGGTATCACAGCGCCTATCTCCGATGCCGACTGGGTAACCGTTGCTGAGGACAAGCCGGCAGCGCTGAAGGTTGGCGCTCCTCTGAAGCAGGCAGTCAGAGTTGAGCGGTGGGGAAGATTTCTGGTGCTGAATTACGAACTGCTCGGCGTAGGCGGAGAAAAATATACCCAGGCAGATAGGAACAAGCCGCCGACTTTTACTGTTTACAAGGCAGGTAAAGAAATTGCCTCTGGCAAATTCGAGTTTGGCTGAGGCGGCACGTGCTCGTACTCGTGGCGAGTACCTTTAACAGCAGCCGGCCAGCTGAAGATTGTCCCATCGCAGGACTTCGGTGAGCTTGGCCCACAAGAAGCTATGGCCCGACTTTACCACTGGAGGTGGTATTATAGCATACCAAGCCTGGTGCTATGGGTGGTTACGGTGCTTGCATTTATTTTGATTAAGGCCAACCGTAATCCACAAGCCCTCCTTATCCTGGTGCCTTTGCTGATAGTGAACGTATTGTGGTTGGTGTTCAGGAAGGCTATGGGTTTCCGCTCGGCAGACGCAGAGATGTTTGGCATGGTATTTCATTCGCTGGCAGTGGGTATTACTGTATTGTGGCTACTGGCCAATAGGCTTTGCAATCGCAATCCGCTGGTTACATTTCTTCTGGCTTTCGTTATCATGGCGGTGCTTGGCCTATTGGGTGCTGTATCCTATGTCGGGCTGGAATTTTCTCCGCGGACCATCGGCGGCCTAACACTGCTGGGTATGTTGGCTTCGGCAATGCTGCTTAGCTTTGGGCTGACAGCATGGCGATGCCAGAATCGCTACACCGGTTTACGATTCGTGTTGTACTTGGCCTTCTGGACCGCAGCTGTCTGGCTTGCCACTGCGCTCATATTTTTTTCAATTGTGCTTGTCATTTACCGGCCTCCTATTCCCCTCTTTGCAGGGATGCTTCAACTCTTGGTGGTAGGTTCGGTGCTTGGCGTCTGCGTTTACGTGCTTGTATTTCCATATCTGATTTTGGCCCTGGTCGATCCATTTTTCCGCCAGCGGTTTTATGCGTGCCTGCGGCTGAAGAATAAGAATATTGAAAAATGCCCAGAGAACATGTAACATCATTTTCCGAACACACGTCTTAATGTGTGTGATACGTACAAGATGAGGTCTGTGTAGCTGGAGCCTATACATTTTGGGAGACCACATAGATGAAAAATAGAACCCATATCCGGCTCGTTGCCGTCGTCGCTATCACAATCCTTGCGTCGGTGGCTCCGGCGCAGGAGGTGCAGTGGCTGCAGTACCGCTCGGCTAGCGAAGCGTCCTCAGTTGTCAGGGATATTGGTCTACAGAGTCTGGCCCCTGTTGGCGAAAAGCCGGCAGGTGTAACGCTGCCGGAGTTCACCGGCTCCGAGCAGGTCTTCGCCAAGTGGTCGACGCCTATGGTCGAAGCCGGCTACCTGTGGATGGCGGTCGATGGCAGGAACAAATTGTTCATCGACTCAAATGGAAACGGGCATCTGGATGACGAGATCGCGATAGAAGCTTACCGCAGCGCGCAAGACTCCGCCTACTTTGGGCCTGTAAAAGTGGTTTTTCAAGGTGAGGACGGGCCTGTCACATACCACCTGAATATTCAGTTATACGACCGTCCTGACGGCAAACGACTGTACGTAAGAACAGCAGGCTGGTACGAAGGCGCCATCACGCTGAACGGGCAAAAGAAACAGTGTATGCTCATCGACTACAACGCAAACGGCGCATTCAATGACCGCTCCGTGAACTTTGACCAGTGCGACCGCATCCAGATCGGCGGAACAGATCCAGCCTTCGCAGCCGCTTCGGCGGAGTCGGCCACCCAGGAGACCCGTTTTGTCGGCAACTACATAGAAGTCGACGGGACGTTATACAGCTCGGAGATCGCGCGCGACGGGGCATACGTGAAATTCGCAAAGGCAGAAGGCGTAAAACTCGGCGACGTTCGGCTGCCCGAATCTGTTACCGAGTTCGCGGCGGGGGGAGAAAACGGGTTATTTATTCGCAAGCCGGAGAAAGGCCGGTGCACCCTGCCGATTGGCAAATATCGCATCGGGCACTGGACCATCCAGCGCCAAGATGACAAAGACGCCGAGTGGAAACTGCAAGGCATGTACTTCGCTGACGCGGGCCTTTTCGATGTCAATGAGGCGCAGGCGGCTGAACTTTCGATTGGTGAGCCAATAGTCTGCGCTCTGCAGGCAGACCAAAGAGAGCCTGGGACTTATTACTTCCGTCAAGAGCTCAAAGGCAAACTTGGCGAGCGTATAGAGCTGACTCGCAACAACGCCCGCCCGCAACCACCGAAGGTACAAATCAAAAGCAAAGACGGCAAATACGACCGCACCTTCAGCTTCGAATATGGCTGAGGCGGCACCTGTTCGCTCTCGTGGCGAGAGCCTAAAAACGTGCAAGGCCCGTTTATCGCAACGGTTGACATCGGCAGCCCCTTCAAGATGACAAGCGAGCCGTACACTATAGCGGGACCGCCGGCTATTGAGCCGGAGATTATAGGCAAGCGAAATCTCTGGCCGATTGCCATCGCTGTACTATGTGTAGCGATGGCCTATGTGATCTTTGTTTCCGTGCGTAAGAGTAAGAGCAAGACACAGTAACCGGCCCACAGGGCTGTCCTGCGGACGGCTAACCGTTCAGCACCCATCCCTCGCGGTAAGTCTTGCGGATGTACTGGTCGGCCTCCGGGCAGTTGGTGGCCTTGAGGTTCTTGGCGTCCCACTCGAGTTTCTTGCCCACCCGATAGGCGACCAGCGCCAGCAGGTTATGCTCGACCAGTGCGCCGGAATAGTCAAAGTTGCAGAGCGTGGGCTTGCCCGTCTTGCAGGCGATAATCCATTCTTCGTGGTGACCGGGCGAAGGCGGAATCAAATCATCCGGCTTGGGCGAATTGTAGTGGGTCATATCTCCCTTAAGCATAAGGATTCGCCAGTCGTAGTCGGCCAGCAACCAGCCTTTGTCTCCGGTAAACAGGACGCCCTTAAATAATTCCTCCCGGCTAAAGACCTTCGATGGCAGGCCGGGTTTTTTCCCGCCGTCATACCAGTATACTTTAACGGCTGGCCGCCAGTCGTTGGCCGGATGGTCCCACTCAGCCGTAAGCCATTGTGGACATGTGTCGGATGAGACCGGTGTTCCGGCGGCTTCGCACGTCGTGGGCAGTCGCAGGTCAAGCGCCCAGTACGCCATATCCATCATGTGGCTTCCCATATCGCCAATCTGGCCGCTGCCGAAGTCCCAGAAGGGGTTCCACGCCAGGCAGCCGCCGAGGTATTTGGGGTTGTAGGGATGAAAAGGAGCCGGACCGATCCACAAGTCCCAGTGAATGTTTTCGGGCACAGGCTTGACTTCGGGCAGATAGTTGCCGCCCTCGGGGGTTCGGCTGCACCAGACGCGGGCTTCTTTCACCGTGCCGATCGCGCCGCCCCGGATCAGCTCGACCATCCGCCGGTAATTGTCCGAAGCGTGTATCTGCGTGCCCATCTGCGTGGCAAGCTTGCCCTTATTCTTCAGGTATGTCTCGCGGACGACATGGGCCTCGTGCACCGAGTTGGCTAACGGCTTCTCACAATAGACATGCTTGCCGCGGTTCATTGCCCAGACGTTGACGAAGGCGTGTGTATGGTCGGTCGTGGAGCAAACAACGGCGTCGATATCCTTCTGGTCGAGGCACTTTCGCCAGTCGATGTATGTCTTGGCGTTGGGGAATTGCTTTGCGGCGGCGGCCAGATTTTTCTCATTCAGGTCGCATAGGGCGACAATGTTCTCGCCCTTGACGCTGTCCATGTTACCGCCGCCTCGCCCGCCAACGCCGATGACAGCGATGTTAAGTTTTTCATTCGGCGACCGACCGGCCTTAAGGATGCCCGACTTGAGGACCGTGACGCCCACTCCAACTACAGCGCTTCGTTTAAGGAAAGTACGACGATTCATTGGTTATCTCCTCGATTCTGTTTAACAAAGTAACTGAAACCTGCCTGCCGGCTCTGATGGGAGGCAACGCAGGCCTGCCTTTGGACACGGCAACAATCTAAACGAGAAAGGCGCCGCATTCAAGTTTTTTTTGCTTTGAGTGATTCGACCGCCTGATAGCCGATGGTATACATATTGTATATCTGGCAGCCCAGAGCCGAACAATCGCGGTGCAGGGCTGCGGCCTGGCAAATATCAACCTTGCTTCACCCAAAATACTTTAGCATTCAGTATCAAGGTCTAGCCCGCTGTAGAAATTTTTTGTTTGGGGGATTTTATTGTTGACTTTTATGTTAGAGACTCGTACTTTGTAATTGTCTTTTCGACTATATGTTGTCATAACTTAGGGCTATTATCCTATATATTGTGGTTAAAGTCTTGCCGCAGCGTGAGACGCATGGCACAGGCTGATGCCAAGCACCGCGTAGCGGTGTGAAACCTCTTATTTCTTACACAGCCTGTGACATCTAAAGTGGCGGTGCTTGGCTTGTAAGAATTTAAAAGAGGTTTTACACATGAAGAAATTTGGTGAACTTGAAGGACGTCTACGAGAGCATGGCTGGAAGCTGTTTGGATTTTGGAAATGCTGGCGAATCTTTATTCGACCCAACAACCCAAACGAACCACCGCTGTTTGTTCGCGTAAATCCAGATTGCACACTTGACCCTGATGAGTGGAACCGAATAGGGAAACTTTTGCACTAAAAAGCAATGCCAACTGAAGACTTGACAAAGGTTCTGAAGGCAGAGGTATTGCGCAAAGCGAAAAAGGTTGCTGCAGGTTACACGGTCATAATTGAGGCAAACCAAAAAGGTGGCTTTGTTGGGACTGTCGCTGAATTCCCAACTATCCTCGGTCGTGGCAAGACGCGGGAAGCATGTCTGCAAGATACGCAAGAAGCTCTAAAGGTAGCAACCGCAAGCATGTTATATCTTGGTGGAAGTCCACCCAAACCAAGACCGGGTCAGGCAAGGACAGAATAGATCAATATCCGCGATTTAATGACCAAAGCAGCTAAAAGCCTCGGCTTTCGCGGTGTGGGGGATTTTGTCCGCAACACTGTCATGGAGTGCGTGAAATCTATCATCGGGATTGTTGCCTCATAGGGAGTTCGACTTTTTCAAGGTCTGGTCCAGACTCAACGACCAACTCACGCGCCAGCATAAACATGATGAGGCACGCACATACAACGAACTTAGTTATCGAAACAGACGCGAGCATAGTAACAATAACATCAACCAAGAAGAACCAGTATCGTAGGCAAAAGGGCAATAGCAACAAGAGCTAACACGATGAGCAAAATGAGCACCACGATATGCAATGGTCTGTTAGGAAAACGAACCCCCCACCCCTTTTCCCGTATTTCGTGGTAACCAATCATGTTACACGCTCCTTTCAGTGCAGATAGAGTTTCATTTTAGCCTTCTTTTTAAGGAAATTTAACAGGCGTGATGTAGGTAATATAGCAGATTGTGCTTGTTTGCCAACCGAAAAGTTGAAAATTCTTAGCAAACCCGCATTTTCCTCCAAAAAACGAACCTTCACTCGGAAAATTACGCCATTTTTTGCAACACTTTTTAAGACCAGAAATTCAAGGGCCCACATGTTTCAAAAAAATCCGCCAAAATTACGTAGTTACCCCAATAGATTTACAGCAACAGAACGTGGATAATAGTCCACGTTCAACATCTACAGCTAAGAAATGGTCATAAATTTACCAAGGGGACGAAAATGACTCGCCGGAAATCTTTTGTGGCGCTAATATGTGTATGTCTGTTTCTCATACCAGCATCAGCAATTGACTGGCCTACATGCAAGTACAATCAATAAAATCGTAGCGTGTTGGCGAATATTATACAGAAAAAAGTCACTCGCGTAGGGAAACAATTGTATGACGGTCAGAAAATTGATCATAACTACGCTGACACTTTTGGCTATCGCCTCCTGTGGCACGGGCTTCCAGCCCGTGAACACGGCCAGGATGGCCGTGCCACCGAGTCCCGCGGCCAAAAGTCCTGCGAGCCAGGAGGCGGATGACTCAAGCGTCTGGGTCCAACTACCCGCCGAGGTTCTCAGAGACAAAATTCGGGGCGGCTTGCTCGGCCAGCTGCTTGGTAACCTCAACGGCATCGAGCACGAGATGAAATACATAAATGAGCCTGGAAATGTCCAGAAATACACGCCGGCCCTGCCGCACGGAGCGCAGACCGACGACGACACGGACTTGGAATGGGTCTATATCATTTCGATGCAGCGGCAAAACGCCATCATACTTTCGCCCGACCTTATTGTGCAATTGTGGAAAGAACATATTAATAAGCGGATCTGGTGCTCGAATCTATACGCACGCCAGCTGATGGATATCGGTTTTGCCCCTCCGCTAACCGGCAGCACTGTGTTCAACCCGTGGGCAGAGTTCAATATCTCGGGTCAATTCGTCTGTGAAACGTTTGCTCTGCTGGCGCCGGGCATGCCGCAGACCGCAGCGAGAATCGGCCTGAGCTACACTCGCGTGACCATAGATGCTGAGCCTGCCCAAACCACGCAGTTGTTCACCGCGATGATAGCAACCGCCTTTATGACGGACGATATTGATATGATTCTCGATGCCGGCCTAAAAGCAATCGACCGCAACTGCGCTATCCGCGAAATTGTCAACGATGTCCGTAGCTGGCGTCGGCTACATCCTGAAGATTGGCGCACTACCCGCCGGCTCGTGAAAGAAAAGTACAGCCGCCATAATGGGGATATGCGCGACAGGAACGGATATGAGCTCAATACCGCATCCACCATCGCTGCTCTACTTTATGGCGGGACAGACTTTGTCAAAACGCTGACGACCGCCTTCAACTTTGGCTGGGACGCCGACAATAACGCCGCTACCGCCGGCACAATAGTCGGGGTCGTCAAAGGCTACCGCTGGATAATGAAGCAGAACTGGACCATCGTCGACCGTTATCAGAACACCACCCGCGATGGTATGCCAACTGATGAAACCATCACCAGCTTTGCCGACCGGATCATTGAACTTGCCGAGCAGGTAATTGTGGAGCAGGGAGGCAGAAGACAAAATCTCAATGGCCGGTTCGTCTATCGCATACGCTCACAAGAGCCGGCCAATGTGCTGCCCCGCGGCCAGCGCAGCGAGCTGCCACTGTCAAATCTTGCCGATCCCCGCCTTCGCGGGGATATTAGCCCCCGCCTCTCGGCGGGGGTACCCCGGCCCGTGGCCGGGGCTAAGGCCCCTGCGGAGGCAGAGGTTGCTCGTTTACGCGAGGAGATGAAATCTAAGCTCAAAAAGACCCCCGATCCAGTCGGGGGAGGCGATGGTCAAGAAATCGCCTTTGCGGCATATTCGGCAATCTGCCTCGATTTAGCGCAGAGTTTCAGGCAAGAATACCCTGAAAAATGGGCCAACGCTGTCGGTGCGCTCAATCGTTACCCCAACGTGGTCCAGGTGTTATTCTTTCACAGCCCATTTCCTGCGGGCGACCGACTTCGCCAAAAAGCCGTCGCCGCGGGTCTGGCTGAACCTGCCGACAGGGCGAAAATCTGGTAGAATTGCCGGCCGGTGAACATAAATGGATTGGGATGATTCGGGTCGTCAGCCGCCACGTGGCCGTAGACCGAGTACTCGTAGGTGTGGACGCAAGTGCCGTTCGCATCAGTCAGGGCCACCATCCCAGCGCGCCGGGGCCAAGACCATCAAAGATGCAGGGCGGGCCGTGCCCGACATTTCAATCTACTTCCATCGAAGCTGGTGGAGTTCTTCGGTGGTGCGAATGAATTTAATCGTGCCGTCATTAAGCAAGACACAGCCCCCCTTTGGGTCGTGGTTGTCGAAGGTAAACAGCTCAGGCCCGCCGTGCTGATTCCAGCCCGCCTTGGTCTCGAACAGAAGCACAGTGTCCGGCGGTGAATCCAGTTTGCAGTTGGGATTCATGGCATAGTGGCATTTACCTGGGCCTGCACTGGGGCATATATACGGCCTAATAAGACGCTCGTCAGCAATTTGTATGGCACGACGATAGGCCCGCAACATAGAATCACACCATGTGTTCGGCGGCGGGTACGGCTTTCCACAAAGTCTCCTCAAGAAGGCAAAACGCAGCGACTCTGCGGCTTTGTCATACAAACGAAACCGGTGCCAGAGGTCTTTCAGATTGGCTGCACAGCGTACTCGCAGCTCAATTGGCTCTATGTGGGGTGTGACCATCCTCAGGATTCGGAAGCCATTCAGGGGGCGAAACAGGTACCTGCACTCGGTTACGATGCAGTCATCATTGTATATGGGAAAGGACGTCAGACGCTCGTTGTCACGATAGCAGACCACATGGGCCACACTTCTCTGACGGGCAATATCAGCCCATGGTTCTACCTTGTTTAGGTCATCGGCAAAGGCCTTCAGGTTATCGGAATTCTCCACCGTGATGGTTTTCCCAGCCTGTAGATACTCCTTCTCCACCGGACTCAGAAGGATCCGCTGCCCAGCATAGGGAAAGAAGTATTCAAGCACCGAAGGTTGATAACGAATTTCAACTCGTGTGCAAGGGGTCAGATCAGGTGGATAATGTATTGGCACGTCTACTTTTTCCTCGTAAGGAATCTGCAGGTCATCGGCGGTTACCCCTAACACCCGCTCACCCGTGAAAGCCTGACTCGTGTAAGGTACTAAAACCTCATCATCCCGCCAGCGCAAGAGTTCATTGAGCTCGTTGAACCCGAGTAATCCTCCAAACCATCCACTGACAGTGTTTGTATAGTAGCCATCAACTGCGCGTATTATACGAGGGTTTTTCTCATCTTCTTCAATTATATGACGAATCATGCCAGGCAGGTCCCCGGTGTAATAGCCGATCTCGATAGTCAGGCGCGTTGCGTATTCAAGACCTTGTGCCTTTCGTCCGCCCACTCCGATCCCGTATTCGGGGTACACAGGTATAGCAAGGGAAATTGACTCAGCCTGGGTTTGGCCCGCGCGCAAACGAACGTACCTGCCATTGCAGACGGGAAAAGACGCTCGTTCCGGCCTTGCCGGCACATCAAGCCTTCTGCTTAACAGAAGAGTTCGGTCATCTTCGTCCATGAATACTGAAATGTCCGCACCAGATTCACCTAATCCGGCCAGAATCCAGGCATCCTGCCCACAATCGTTTCTGACCTCCCAGCTTAGCTCAAGTGTCTTGGCAGTCACATTTAGCTTAGTGATGGTGATTGTCGGGGCGCCGGCATCTTTCTTGACAGCTGAATCGACTGCTCCTTGTGGCTTCGTTGGCGGTGCCAGAAGAAAACTCAGAGAGAACACCGCGATCATAAGTAAAGGTCTGTCCATCTTCTAACGCCTCCTATGGTATATCCAATGGTTAATTAAGTAATAAGAACTGTTGTAACGCTTCCAAGCCCATTCAATATCCGAGTCTAAATCTTTGTCACCTGTGAGAGGCCTCGGCCAAACGCGACCAATGTATTCTGGAACCACGTAGTAAAACGCCCAACGTGCAGCGTTTTCATACATTATCGCGTACGGCTGACAAGTCTCGCCACATGTAACAACTTCATAAGCATGTCCCATTTCGTGGGCCAAGGCAGCCTCAGCAGGGAAAGTATGCCAGTGGCGTGCTTTGTCTTTGTGTCTTCTAGTTCCAGTCGCTAGAGGCTGCCAAGACGTCTCGCCGGGGTCCCAATAAATAGTAGTTCCAATATAACCGTTGGCTGAATTGCCAAAAATCGTCTTCTTTCGTTTCCCGCTGTTGTCTATAATCCTCCACCCTCCTTTGTCTTCTATTAGTGAGATCTGCACGGAACTAAAGACATTCAGAAATTCAAGCGCTTTTACGGCTAAAAATACTGTCGGATTTCCTTGGGAGAGGGTCCATCCCGCTAGCGAGATGTCCTTAATCCAATCCAACTCACCGGCAGCCCAAGTGTAAAAACCCGTGAGATTACTAAAATCCGTAAGTTCACTCGTCCAAGTAACATGGCCGTCAGTCCAAAGAGCAAGCCTGAGGCTACCTTCAATGTATCCGGGATCACCCTCTTGTAAGAAGGCAAATCTTTGTAACAGCCCGCTCGGATCCACAAAGTTGAGCGGATTGTTCGCACAATAGCCGTACCCATAACCCACAGGGTCGGTCTGGAGGAATCGGCCAAGATAGGGATTATAGTACCGGGCACGGTAGTAGTAAAGGCCGGTTTCGATATCGAATTGCCGGCCGGTGAACATCAACCACAGATTTCACCGATTTAGAAAGTCCCCAGGATGCCTTACGGCAGATTCGCACAGATAATCTGTGTAATTTGTGGTTTTGCCGCCACGTGCCCATAGACGGAGTACTCGTAGGTCTGAACGCAAGTGCCGTTTGCATCAGTCAGGGCCACCACACTGCCAAGACCATCAAAGTGATAGTAGTCGCCGACGCTCCAAAGCTATGGCGACGGAGCGTAGACCGCATTGCTGTCAGCCAGGTTGATCATACGGTAAGCCTGTGGTGAGCTCGCCGAACCAGTTCGTCAACACGCGGGCCGTAGACGTATGGACTCGACAGAGTTTACCCTGAGCGTTAGCCGAACGGGCTCACCACAAGTTTGCGCACGAGGTTGTTATTGCCGTTGGATTCGACAGAGTTTACCCTGAGCGTAGTCGAATGGGCTCACCACAAGCGTATTCGGCAATTATGTAATCGCCCTCGCTGCAGTCTCAAGAATAGCTGGCTGTTCCTTGTCCCTAGTTTGTTAAGGGCCAAGGTCATTGTTTATCTGTAGAATGTTGAGTTCCTGAAATGTTTTTTGGGACGTTTGCCGCTTTCACTAATCTTTTCAAAAGCTTAACGCAAATCAAATAGACAAGCACAAGAAAAAGCAGAGAAGCAAGGCCAGCAATATCCTTTAAAAAACTTGCTATTTTCCCGCTAGCCGAAACTAATGGCTGAACTAAACCAAAGGAAGTTAATGCCAAGAACACGGAAATTAGTTGTATTGCTTCAAATGACCTCCCTCTAAGCGTCAGGTATGAGGTGTATATCAGATACACGCCCAGTATCGACAGTGCTCCTGAAAGAATAAGGACAGCATAACCAAGAGCATCAATATCGAGATTATCTCCGTGAATCGTCAAAACAACAGCAATGGGGCAACAAAACCAGGTGAATCCGAAGAAGATGCCGAGGATGCTAATTCCTTGAAGGACCAATCTGGCAATATTCTTTTTTTTTAGTTGATCCATTTGTTCCAACCTTTTATAGAACCAAGAACGAAATATCGATTGCTAATCCTTGGTTGCAAATATTCAGACCAAAATAATCAACAACTGTTAACCTCCACTGCAATAGACCGTTCTACCTGGTCAATTATATGTCCAGAGATGTAAAAAATTACTATTCATTGCGGAAAGGCCAACAGGGGGAATGATAGGCCCTGGCAACTGGGGACAATACTCTTCATAACACATTCTTAAATCTACAGCGTAAACTGCTAAGCAACCTGCCAAATCCAATCCCCAAGCTTCCCAAACAACGCCAACGCACGCAACATGCCATGCCTTATAACAAGCAACTTCTAAAAACTGCCTTAAAACAATTGGTGCACCTTTTGCAACTTTCATGCATTCTTTATATTGATGGTCACAGTACGCAAGATAATAGTCTCTTTTTTTGGTTACTCTATCAACACATTTAGATAAACTATCGGTTGCATCCCCAATACAACTTACTAAGTTATCCCAATTACAATCATTTGAATCATTTACATCGTTAACGTGATTTACATCGTTCGAATCACAGCAAAGTCCGGACGGGTCCACCATGTTTAATGGGTTGTTCATACAATACCTGTACAAGTTCATCCCGTCGCCGTAGCCGACCGGGTCGGTCTGCAGGAATCGGCCAAGATCTGGACTATAGTACCGGGCACGGTAGTAGTANNTATCGAATTGCCGGCCGGTGAACATAAAGGGATTGGGATGATTTGGATCCGAAGCGGCAATTTGTGAGCGTTCTGGCTTTAACTTGTACATATTTGCGAAAAGATTGAAAAAGGCTGTAATTTTCTTGCCATTTTACCAGCGAAAAGTTAAACTACATAGAANNGGTATTTCTCTGTGGATTACTGTGCTCTGCGCAGCTTCCACTGTCCGTGGTAGTGCTATGCAGTACGGGGGCGCAGAGCAAAGTACAGATTTCGCCGGCTTTTTGGCTTTGGCCAGAGTTCCGGGCAATGTG
>JAFNGF010000209.1:0-214 GCA_017885385.1 Planctomycetota bacterium | reverse complement strand
CCCGCCTGCCGGACTCGTCTGGGCGACTCGTCTCTGTGAAGGGCTTCGCCGGAGCAGGAAGCGCCGAGCCGTAGCCGCGATACGCCTGGCGGGCGAGTGGCAGCCAGGGTTCACGAGATTAATCCGCCATACGCCCGCGTGCGCGGGGACAAGTTTGTTTCGGAGTAACCGTTCGCAGGGTAACATATTGAATTTTGGCCATTTTTCGTCATTG
>JAFNGF010000208.1 GCA_017885385.1 Planctomycetota bacterium | reverse complement strand
TCTTGTTTGGCGTTATCCGTGGCTTTATGACCATGATCCCAACGGCGTCGTGCTGACCTGCGCTGGAAGCGAGAATGCCGTAGGTTATCAGCTTCTCTCGGGCTCAGACCCTTACAATGTCGCGGACTACAACATCGTGGCTGACAGTAATTCCTGCCCTGCAATTACCGCGGCCATGCTGCCTTCGTCGGATACATGGTGGACCGTTAGGGTTCGTGACGCGCACGGCTCTACTATCTACGCTGATCCAATACGTGTCGATTCCCTGAGCGCACGGGGTACAATCCCGACTGAACTGGTTGATTTCAACCAGGACTTCAAGGTGGATATGCAAGATTTCTCTGAACTCGCTCGACATTGGCGGGAGTATGAACCATCGGTTGACATTATCCCAGCGCCTAACGGCGACGGCGTGGTCGACGTGAAGGACTTGGCGATCTTACTTGAATGCTGGCTGAAGGAAGTTCCAGAACCTCCAGAACCTGGTTTGGTAGCCCGGTGGAAGCTGGACGAGACTGAAGGTACTATCGCCCACGAGAGGGTTCAAAAGCTGGACGGTACTCTTCACGGTGGTCCAATGTGGCAGCCGCAGGGCGGCAGGATCGACGGGGCACTACAGCTTGATGGGGTCGATGATTATGTCAGCACGCCCTTTGTCTTGGACCCTGCAGCCGGGGCGTTCAGCGTCTTTGCCTGGGTAAAAGGTGGTGGCCCGGAGCAGGCCATTATATCTCAAGCCGGCGGAGTGAATTGGCTCGCTGCCGGTACATCGCAGGGCAAACTAATGACCGAATTGAAGGCAGCCGGCCGGTATGGCACGCCATTATTCTCAGAGGCGGTGATTATAGACGGCGATTGGCACCGTGTGGGCCTGACGTGGGACGGCTCCACCAGAACTTTATTTGTGGACGGCGTCGAGGTAGGCAAAGGCACGCAGAGCACTTTAGCTGGCTCAGCCGGCGGCTTGTACATTGGTGCCGGGAGTGCCGGGAGGGGTGAGCCGGGCAGTTTCTGGACCGGCCTGATTGACGATGTCCGCATCTACGACCGAGCGATTACGCCGTAGTTTGGCCGGGCGGAGGTTATACTCCTGCGGTCGCTGCGCCGGGCTGGAAGCGCAGCTTGGCCTGGCCGATAAGATAAAAACTGCCGGTAATGCAGATAAGGTCGCCTCTACTTACGGCGCTTGCGGCGATTCGCAACGCATCGTCCAGAGCCAGGGCGGTCTGGTACATCTTGCCGCAGATTTCGGTGTACATGTCGGCCAAATCCTGGGGAGAGGCTGCCTTAACCGAATTGCTGCGGGTGAAAATGACCTTGTCGGCCCCGTACTGCAATTCCCGCAACATGCCTTCAATATCCTTGTCGCTATTGCAGCCGAAGATCACCACCATAGAATCATACGGAATATTTTGGCCTATGGCGTGTATCAACGCCCGAATGCTGGCGGCGTTGTGGGCGCCGTCTATCATGATTCTGGGGTCATCACAGATCATCTCCATTCGGCCGGCCAACCAGACCTTGTCGAGCCCGGCAGTTGCCTTATCGTTGTCTATCTTGTAGCCGCTTTCTTTGAGCTTATCCAGCATAGCCAGGGCCAGACCGCAGTTGATCGCCTGATGGTTGCCGTACAATGGCACCCGCAGGTGTTCAAATTTGCTCGTCGGCGTAGTCAGGCAGATTCGGGTATGGGGCCCGTGCTCACGTGATGTCTCAAATCTGTAGGAAAAATCGATGTCGGTGCCCGTTACGCTCAGCGGCGCCTTGACCGCCAGGGCCTGGGATTTTAGGACACGCATTGCCGCCGGGTCCTGTTGAACGGTGATGGCGGGCACGCCGGGCTTGAAAATGCCGGCTTTTTCTCTGGCAATACTGTCGATCGTTTTTCCGAGCTGCTGCTGATGGTCGATGCTCAGACTGGTTATGCCGACGACCTCAGGATGAATGACGTTGGTGCTGTCTAATCTGCCGCCCATACCGGTTTCAATTACCGCGATGTCAACCGCTTTATCGAGAAAATACATAAACGCCAGGGCGGTCATAACCTCGAAGAACGTGGGTGGATCAGTTTTTGACAGTTTTTCGACCGGCTCATAAATCCTGTTCAAAAGGCCCAGCATTTCCGCTTCGCTGATCATCTTGGAATTGACAACAATCCGCTCGTGCAGGTGCACCACGTGCGGCGAAGTGTATAAGCCGACCTTATAGTTGTTGGCTTCGAGCATCTTGGCCAGCATTGTGGCGGTCGAGCCTTTTCCTTTTGTGCCGGCTATATGGGCTGTACGGATTTTGTTGTGGGGATCGCCCAGCAGCGACAGCAGGTTTTCCATTCTGCTGAGGCTGAATGTCGTTACATTGTAGCGAAGGTGCTGCTGCTTTTCATAGTCGGTCTTCGCAAACAGGTAGTTTAGGGCTTCCTTGTAGCTACCAAATGGCTTCTTGGCCTTGACCGCGATAAGCTTGGCGGACGTTCTTTCGCTCTGTTTCTTTCCGGTTGTTTTGGTGGGTTTTGCCATGAAAACCTAAGTATAACACTTATATGCACATTGGTCAAGCCCTGCCCGCTTAAGACATCACAGGTGACGGTGTGTTGGCCAAAACTTTGCCACAAGCACTTGTAAAACAAGGAGGTTATCACGGTGCCGGTTTGGGCAAAATCTTTTGTGATGGCCGCCCCCCATTGATGCAACTTACTATGTAATTAGTTTTCCTTATGGGCGGGGCTTTATTTGCCGTTTTCTATACTGGTTGTACTAAATACTATCACGGCGTATTTTTGTTCTTTATTCGGCGTTTCTGCCGTTGCTGCCGAGGTGGCCCGCTGTTCGCGCCAATCGTTTTTTGGAGGCTTTCGTGGGTATGCTTGTGTTTATCGCCCAAGCCCTCGAATTCGCAACTCTGCAGGTGTGCAAAAAGCTACCTTCGCAGGAATAGGTTGCCCGGCAGTTGCTTTATGAGGCCTTTAAGCTGCAGCGAGACCAAGCCGGCGTTCACCGTGCCGGCTGATAAATCTGTGTCGGTGATAATTTGGTCTATATGCTGCGGTTCTTTGCTCAGGCAGCTGTGAATAGTTTTTTCCGAGTCACTTAGTTTGAGCCGACCGACATCGAATAAAGGGGACTCGACCTTTTCCGATGTCTCTTTGGCGGCTGTGCTTACGTGGTTTTGCAGCTGTTGGCCGATATAGCCGAGTGCTTCCATTATGTCCTCGACGGATTCGACCAGCTTGGCTCCTTGTTTTATCAGCTGGTGAGCACCTTTGCTCAGCGGCGAGTCAATTTTTCCCGGCACCGCCATTACCT
>JAFNGF010000207.1 GCA_017885385.1 Planctomycetota bacterium | reverse complement strand
ACGGCCAAGATGGCCGTGCCACGCCGGACCCTTTGCAGTCTCATCTATCTGGTCGGCCATAAGCGCGGCCCCTGGAATTTCTATCATAGTCCCAACCATATACTTCACGCGGACACCGGCTTTTTGCATGACCTTCTCGGCGGCCTCGACCGCGACTTCGCGCTGGTTCTGCAATTCTGCCTTGGTCCCCACCAGCGGATGATTTCCGGATGCACCTTTATCCCTCGCTTTGCAACATCACACGCTGTCTCTATGATCGCCTGCACTTGCACGGCCGTAATCTCAGGATACGTAACGCCGAGCCGAACACCGCTAATCGGCTTATCTTCCACCGCTGGCAAAACGCTACGAGTCTTTCCGGCGAAACCCCTAAATCCATCGGCGTCATCGAAATTCTCCTCTACCATCGGGTACGTCCCTTTTGCCACTTCTATTTGTGTCGGTATTGCCCGAAAAGGTAAACAAAGAATCAGCACAACGAACTATGAACTACGAGCACCCTGAACACTAAATTGCAGACCTGCTCCTTCCCTAAGTTACAGATTTTAAGGTTGACTGGCGCGGGCGAAAGTAGTATCCGTTAGCTTAAACGACAAAAATGGAGGCAATAAAAATGAAAAACAATCGACGCGATTTTCTAAAAATGGCGGCCGGCAGCGCAATGGCAGCGGCGTTGCCCACGTACGCACAGCAGCCAAAGGGAAAACAAGCAAAATTGAGCAAATCCGTCGCCCAAACGGCGATCCCACGCTGGCGGGGCTTCAATCTTCTGGACATGTTCACTATGCGAAGTAAGGGCGAATTCTCAGAAGACGACTTCCGCTGGATACGCGATCTCGGCTTTAACTTCGTGCGCCTGCCGGCTTGCTATCGTGTGTGGATAAAAGACGGCGATGACTATAAACTCGATGAGTCGATGTTGGAGAAGCTCGACCGGGCGGTGGAGCTTGGCGGTAAATACGGACTGCACGTCGACATCAACTTTCATCGCGGCCCCGGCTATTCGGTCAACAGAGAATTCACCGAGCCATTCAATCTCTGGAAAGACAAAGAGGCGCTCGATGCGTTCTGCTTCCACTGGCAAATGCTGGCCAAGCGCTATCGCGGCATCGCAAAGGAAAAACTCAGCTTCAACCTGATAAATGAGCCGCCCTCGGTCGGCGAGCGGATGAGCCGGGCCGACCACGAGCGCGTAGTGCGTGCGGCGGTTTCTGCCATCCGTCAGGCAAGCCCCGATCGTATCATCATCGCTGACGGCCTGAGCTGGGCCCGCGAACCTATGCCGGAATTAGTTGACCTGGGAATCGCCCAGAGCTGCCGGGCGTACGAGCCGATGCTTATCAGTCACTACAAGGCCTCCTGGGTCGACAGCAAGAATTATCCGGAGCCTGCTTGGCCGGGCAACAGCTGGGACCGCAAACGCCTGGAAGAGCACTACCAAAAATGGGCTGACCTTGCAAAAAAGGGCGTGGGCGTGCACTGCGGCGAGGGCGGCACGTTCAATAAAACGCCGCATAGTGTTGTCCTTGCCTGGCTGCGCGACGTGCTGGAGATACTTACCGGGCACGGTATCGGCCTTGCGATGTGGAACTTTCGCGGCTCATTCGGCGTCATCGATTCCGACCGAGCCGACGTGCAGTACGAGGACTTTAACGGCCACAAGCTCGACCGAAAACTGCTGGAACTTTTGAAAGAATTCGAATAACCCCACGTAAAACGTGGGGCTAAATATTTAGCCAGCCTCATACTGGAAGACCTGTTCTATAGTAACATTGAAAACCCGTGCTATCCTGAATGCCAGCGGCAGCGAGGGTGCGTACTTGCGGGCTTCGATGGCGATAATCGTCTGACGTGTCACGCCCACCTTTTGCGCCAACTGCTGCTGGGTCATCTCGCCATTTTCAAAGCGCAGCCGTCGAATCTGGTTCTTCAACTCGCTATTTGCCATTCTTATCCCTCCAGCCATACTGAATCAGAATCGCCATGGAATAGGTCAGGATAAAGACAACGAACAGACTATAGAGGAGGGCTGGCAGCAGGCAAACCGGTATCGAGTTTGTCGGCCCGGCGATGAACGGGGGAATCATGCACGCACCTATGAGAAGTCCGGCAGTTGAAGAAAATGCAGCGATTAGAGCTTTTCTGCTGATGCAACTGTCACGCTCGTCGATGTTGACTCTGTCTTGGTCCTTTTTTCGCAAGAAAATAATCAGTAAAGCAAAAAGGCCAAAGGCAGGCGAGAACCAGAGCAAATTAGACAATTGCGACACCCGTCTGGCAACAAGTACACTCGTGACGAGCAATACCAGAAGCAGCGTTGACATAGTCAGGCCAAACCATGCGGATTTCTGTGTCTTGTTCATTTTTCACCTCCCCAGGCGTATTGAACTAAAACCGCAACGGAGTAAATCAGCATAGCTGTAAGGAATACGCCGAGATTGCTAAGTGTCAGCAAATACACGGGAATTGAGCTGGCCTCTCCCAGTATCAAGGCCGGCACCAGCGTCGCTACAGCCAGTAGCAGCCCGGCTGAAATGAGGCTTATCTGAACTGCCCTTTTTTTGATCAGTTCGTCGCGCTCATCTGAATCGGGCTCAAGCCGGCTTTGCTTTCTTCTAATCAGAACAATCGAAAGTGCGACAAGCCCGTAAACCGCAATTATTGGGCAGCACCTGCCAAGAAAACCTTCTGGCAGCGTTTTCAAAAGAAAGATTCGAACACCTATGTACACACCAATCGCAATAGTCAGCAGATACGACAGCACCCCAAACCAAGTTAATTTTTGTGTCTTGTTCATCTTTCACCCCTCCAGCCGTACTGCTCCAATGTTGCTATCGCCTGCACGAGCGTCACAACGAACATCCCGCCAAATACCATCCACGGCAGATAATTGACTGTAATCATCCCCTGCGGCCCTTTGATAAACCACGGAACCATCGCCGCAAGCACAAACAGCGGCCAGAAGATTGAGTACGCCCCCAGCATCACCCTTCGCTTGATCAGCAGGTCCCGCTCGTCCAGAAAAGCTGTCGGTTTCGCCTACGCAATCTTCTGGGTTTTATTTGTCGCGGCGGCAATGGTCCCCTGGCTCATCATTGGACCGAATGGCACTATCACGGTCAACTATCTTCCGTGG